>NZ_JBWKUH010000006.1:0-277921 GCF_059420745.1 Sphingobacterium sp. GW821-FHT03E03 | reverse complement strand
GATTTTTTGTTGGCTTTTGATACTAAAAAAATAGCGTAATTTGACATCTTCTGAAAAAGTTTTTAAATTAGATATTAATAAATATTTGCTCGTTCGAGCATACTTTTCATAAATAGGTTAATAATATGGCTTAAACACCCGAAGATCCCCAAATTTGCGGGTGTTTTATTAATGAACTATTTTTATAGCAACTTCAGGGCGGCAAGACTCGCAGAATGTAGAATGCTCTTAAAACCATTTTAATTTCACGCTGTAACTTTCTTGGTTGATTTAATATTTATATTTTCAACACAAAAAAATCTATGTTGGATACAGAATACATTGAAAATGTGCTAAAAGGGAAGGATGGTTTAGAGTTTCAGAAATACTGTGTGAATTTCCTACGAAAAAAATATGGTGGGGCATTTCAGGAGGTAGAATCAATGGGCCCACTGGGAGATGGTGGTAAAGATGGTTATGTGTTTGAAACTAGAGAGTACTTTGCCATGTCGAGCTGGTCTGAGAATATAGCAACAAAAATAAACAATGACTTTCATAACTGCCTGGCTAAAAACCTCGAAGTCAAAAAGTTCATCTTTGTTACCAACCGGAAAATAGGCCCCAAGGAATGTGATATTATGGACGAAATAAGATTGGAGTATCCACATATTAAAATCGAGGTACTCAGTCATAAAGATATTGCTAAAGATTTAATCAATTATTCTCAACGAGAGGTTTTAGCGATGCTTGGAAAGCCCGTACCATTTTTTGACGATACAACTGTATATTTTGAAGAGTGCAGGGAGAGGCAAGTCACTTTTACCCTGTGGGAATCCGTGAAAGATTCAATGCATCTTTACATTATATGGATCATTTTCATTGGGCTCTTTGCCGTCTCATTTTTTCTTGTAGAAGCTAATTGGGGAAAAACGCTCTGTTTTATTGTAATTTCAGGTCTGATGCTAGTTTATATGCATTATAATGTTGACAGTCTACGAAATTACAAATATGCCCATAAGATTTTGTACTTACTGCTTTTTGATAAGCTCCGAATATTGGATGAGGTTTTATTGGATGAGGGAACTCATTTAACGATCCGACGTAATTCAGTGTGGAACTTTACGATTAATAGAAGATCGGTAGACTGTACAAAAAGAGGCTGTACTGGTAAAGTCTTTTTGACCAATCAAGAGGACGGTACGCTGGTAGGAAGGTGTGAAAAGGATAAAATTAATCACATATACAAAGTTGACAATAATTTTTATGGTGAATTACTTTAAAATAAGAAGAACCAGTTTACAATATAAGTAACTCAATTCTATTAGTCATTTTTTTTAAAATTGTAGTCTTAACGGGCCATTATATTGTTATGGGCAATAATAGCAAGTTGGGTTAATATTTATAACAACAACATTTAAACTTCATACGTTAACTCTGGAACTTCAGAATAGAAAGGCAAAATCCAAGCGTTAAAGACGATGTCTGTAAATCTTACCTTTATTAGCCTAAATTCTACTTGTTAAAAATGTTATCCAGCTAATAGTATTCATTAAATGCAGGGTATTTTGATATTTGGCTTTTATTTTTATTTGGTCATCGGTTAAAAAGTTTCATTCTTGTGATATAAAAATAGTGAAATGCCTATTTTGCTAGATATTATTAAAACATAGCGTGTTTTTAAGATATGTTTTTTCTTTTAATGTGTTTAAATTTACTACTGTAATCAACAGATTGTATTTCAAATTAAAAGCAATTAATGGCAATGAAAAGTATTATTAGTATTATTGTATTCCTTGCAGTATTGCTTGGACTACAAAGTTGCGAGAAAGACCAAGTCAAATCAATTGACCATCTCAAATCAAGCAGTGATAAAGGGAATCAAAATTTTTCCCTGAAAGCAGCTTTTGATCGGCAATATGAAGGAAGCAATTTTAAATCAAAAGAAAGAAGCTTTAATGAGAACTTTAGAACGGAGATACAATGGGATAATATAACCTACCGAACCGCAGATACTGCGATCATTAAGGTAAAGCTACTGGATGATGTAAAGATTTACACGAATGATTCCATCCCAGTAAATCTTGCTGAAAATTTGATTGTTAAGGCTACGAAAAACGCTAAAGGAGAATGGGTCTTCGTTAAGTCTATTTATCTTCCTGAATATGGAAATGATTTACATTCTGGTTTCACAGGCCGAATAATATCAGAAGGTTATTTTGATAATAATTATATGGTTGCAAAATACCTTAAGGGGCATGGTTATTTTGGCACTTTCAATTCGGATAATACGTGGTTTAATCCCAACGTTAGCCGTAAATTGAAGGCGGGAGGATTGCCAGGTGATCCAAGATGTACAGAAGAAGAAGAAGAGGGTGAGACGGTAATTGCTTTAGTTAATGGTGAAGTGAACTCGATATGGTATAGACCTAAATCTCCAACACCTCCAGTATGTACTGATGATCCTACTTCCACAAACGTTGGAGGAACAGGTGGTGGGGGCGGAGGTACTCCTTCCGATGTTATGGCTGAAAATACACCTACTGAAGAATTGGGCGAATTTGAGATTGACGGTTGTAAGACAACTCTTGATGCACCAGATCAAAAAGATCCCCAACAGGGTGATCCAAAAAAAGTTTCTAAAATAGATTGGAAGTATAAAACCAAGAGGGGAACGCAGGTCACCGACTGGACTGATAATACTGGAAGAAAGCATACTCATATCAAAATGGATACTTACTACAGTGGTTTTTTGCGTACTTTTGTAGATGAAATCCTTTCAACTGGAACAGGTGTAAATATGATTTTCGATATGTTTAAAGCTGGAAAACTTGTTACACCAAAGACTTTAGGAGGTTTGTATGCGGATGAGGCGAAGTATATTTCAGAAGAAATGAAAGAATATTATGAAGCAAAAAAGCAACAAAATGAAACAACTGGAAAAAAATGCAGTCCATAGTAAGACAAGAATAGAACGAAATTATATCAATTTTTTTTATTTTTTTAGTGGCGCTTCAATATTTTTGTATTCCGTTAGTTTTAGTAACTTCTGGAAGCCAGCGAATTATTTTCAACTTATTGTTTTGGCTGCTAACATTGTGTTTGTATTTACGCCATTATGGAAAAAAATTTATAATTACAATCTGTTAGTAAGTAAGAAAAACCCCATTTGGATTTATGTATTCATATATTTAATGCATACCTTATTCCTAATCAGTCAGATAGGGGCATTAATAAAATTTTTATAATATCGAATAAATATCACATTTTGGATAGTACTATTAAAAATATGCCTAAATTCCATGTATTTAGGCATATTTTTTTTTGAATCATCAACAAGAGTTAAAATTACCGAACAGCTAAATTATGCGTTACCTAAAATCATCTCTTTGATAGAGTCAAGTCTTTTAAAACAACAAAAGGAAATATTGAAGTTCAGTATTACGTACCTTAACAGAAAAGCCAATAGTGCTATTTTTTACTGATAGTAAATGATTTTTACCTATCACGGGCACGGGACTAAATGTCTTTCTGTATTTGATAATGATCAAAAATTTGACATTTTCTAAAAAAGTATTTAAATTAGAGACTAATATTTATTTGCTCGATCGGGCATACTTTTCATAAAATAGGTTAATAATATGGCTAAAACACCCGATGACCCCCAATCTTCGGGTGTTTTATTATGGAATTATTTTATATAGAAACTGCAGGCTAGAAAGACTGGTAAAATGTAGTATGCACTTAAAACCATTTAAATTTCACGCTGTAACTTTCTTGGTTGATTTAATATTTTTATTTTCAACAGGAAAAAATATGTTGGATATAGAATACATTGAAACAGTGCTAAAAGGGAAGGGCAGTGTTCGATCAAAAAAAGTACAGACCAAAATTTTATATATTCGGAAGTAAAAGTTAGTTATCTTGTTGCAGCTAGATGGACTTTTACGTTCAGAAAATAGTCAGCAGAATGTACTAAGACAGGATGCTCCGGCAAGGTATACTTATACGGATCGGAAAACTTTACCTACCTTGGAAGATGCGATATAGATCAACGAAGCCACCTTTGCAAAGTTGACAAAAATTTGTATGGCGAACAGTTATAGGACAGTAGTCTGACTGGTGATTTAGAGAAACGTTAATTCAATAATTATTTCAACATAAATTTTTTTACCATTTTTTTCTTGTTATTGTTTTTAGAAAATCTTCCCCGGTTTCATTTATTTCCCTAATGGATTTCATTTTGCCTTCCTTTATCCAATCCAGAAGTTCTACTTTTAGAAAATGGAGCCTATTGCCTTTTTTATAGAACGGTATTTCCCGTAGACATACTTTGGAATAAAGTGTAGGCAATGAAATTTTCAGGATTTCACAAGCCTCTTTTGGTCCAATAAATTCTATTTCTACTTCCGTTGAAATTCTATCTAATAAAATTTCTTCCATTTTATCTAGCCTTTCTTCAATTCTTTTGAGAATATCGGGAATTTGATCAAACGAATACTTCATAACTTCTTTTTTCAATTTTAATCACGTTAAATAAATAATTTTTATGGGTGGTACTTATTGTCCTAATTAGTCATCCAATGACCTTTAAACGCTCACCTCATTTAAGAGTTGAATACTAAAATCATAAATATTGATTTTTATTTTTTCCGAAGCTTCTTTTTTCAAGCTGTCAACGATTTTTGCATATATCTGAGTAGTTTTAATGTCTTTATGTCCCAATAATTTCATAACTGTATACAAGTCTGTTCCAGCAGCAATCTGAAGAGTCGCAAATGTGTGTCGGAATCCATGAAATGTAAAACGCTTCTCTATTCGTGCATTGATAAGCCATTTTTTTAATGCATTTACAGTTTGGTCATATTTTAACCCTTGGAAGACCTTAGAGTCCGAATCTCCTCGTGGTCCCAATAATTTAATGGTCTGGTCCGATACGGGGTAATATTCTGCACTTTCTGTTTTTTCCTGATTATATACTATATAATAATTACCCTCCGAACCGTGAATTTCACTCCACAATAATGTTTCGATATCAGAGTATCTAAAGCCTGTCATAGCAGAAAATAGCCCTGCTTTTTTTACAATCGGGATTGGGCAAGAGGCGCTTGCCATGTTTTCTAATTCCTCTTTAAATAGAAATGGACGATGGGTTTCCTGTGGGCTAATGCTTTCAATTATCGTAGAAAGATCCGTAGGTAGGAAACGTTTTTTAAACGCCTCTTTCAATGTTAGTTTAAATCGCCCGAAATATGCGACGGCTGTATTTTTTTTGATTTTTATTTTTGATCTTCCCAAAGCCGGACGAGATAGTAGATAGTCTGCATATTCTTCACATAAGGTTTCATTTAATGCCGTAAAAGGGACAGTTGATCCGGCAAATGCTTTGAAATACCTGATGGACATTGTCCAATTATAACTGTCTTTCCTTTTTGCAGATTGTTCTTCAAAGAAATCCAGGAAGTTGGATTTAATTTTTGAATCAGATACAAAATCGAATCTTCTGCTTTGTAAATCAATCTGGCGTTGAGCTCTAACATATTCTGCTAATGCAAGGGTTTCTTTATTTAATTCCTTTTCAATATTATTTTTGGGTCGATTGATGATATATAATTTTAAATACTGCTTGCGTTGCATTATTCCCGTATCAGGATTGTAGACAGCAGGATATATCTCTAAATATAAAGAATGTCTACCATTAGAGATTGGTTTTTTTCTTAAAGTAACTTTTGACATAACATAGATTTTTACAGGTAATATGGAATATTGAGTGGTTATTTCCAGGTTCACTGGTTCCAAGAGTCTTAATTTGGCGTCTATAAGCCTAATACATTTTAACCACTATAGATACCTAATTGGATTCTTTTTAGAATGTGATCTATTTTAACTCTGGGAACATAAACGAATTTTCCTTTTTGAAATTTGGGGATATTATGTCTTTGAATAAGATTCTTTAATGAAGTTTCAGAAATGTTAAATTCTTTTTGAATCTGCCCAATAGTATAACAATCTTTTAATGGTGTCCAATCAAGCATCTCCAAATCCTCTGGTGGATTTTGTTCTATTTGGAGCTTAATTTCAAATAAAGTGTCAATATCTTTCTTTAGTAGTCGAATCTTTCTGATAGATAAATTAGCTGCTGGAATACTGCCGTTCTTAACCATTCGATAGACTGTTCTCTTATCACATTTCAATAATATCGCAGCTTCCTTGACTGTTAAGTAATCAAGAGTTTTTAATTCGAAATAGGAGGTAGGATCTTCTTTTGGTTTGGATGTGGTTTGGGATGGGATTTCCTGAGTAGCTTCTGTTAATTTCACTCTCAGCTCCCTTACTTTGACTTTGTAAGCTCTGGAATTACAGGTTTTGCCACAGTACCTGGTAACTGTTGTTTGCGCAATAAATTCAAGCCCACAATGCTCGCAAATCTTTCTTACTTTCATAATATTTTATTTGTGGGAGTTCAAACATCGCTTTAGGTACAATAAGGTACATTAAGATACGATAAGGTGCAATAAGATACCTTAAGCGACATAATCTCTCCTGGATTAAAAAAAATAAAATATTAATCGTTGGAAGGGCAAATAGGGGGCAAATTTTAACAAAACAAACTAAACTTCTTAAAATTATTACAAAATTAGATTAATCGTAATATTTTGAATTACAGGCGTTTAGTTTGTTTTGGTTTGTTCTATTTTACCTATTTATTTCCCGATACAGAATTTGGAAAAGATATTATCCAGTAAATCATCTGTAGATACACTACCTGTGATTTCTCCAAGATGGTACAAGGCCTGACGGATATCCATCGCTAAGAAATCCGAAGTTACAGGATTATCAATACCAAATAATACGCGCTCCAGAGAATCTGATGTCTTTTGCAAGGCTTCTACATGTCGGATGTTAGTTACCATGACGTCGTCTGTATTTAAATTTCCCAGCTGTACTTTGTTGATCAGTTCATCCTTCAATTCTTCTACGCCTATCTGCTCTTTCGCTGAAATATAAAGCGGAGTAAGCGGTTCATATTCAGCTTTTTGTTTGTCAGATAATAAATCAGATTTATTGATGATGGTCAAAAATGGAATTTGAAGATTTTCAATTTCTAGCAACTGCGATTGAACTTCATCTATTTTATCTTGCATTGGATCAAAAAGATAGATAATCAATCTAGCCTGTTTCATTTTTTCGCGTGTACGCTCAACTCCCTTCGCTTCAATGATATCCGCAGTCTCACGAATACCCGCAGTATCTATAAATCTGAAGGTTACACCATGGATATTAATTTCATCTTCAATGGTATCACGTGTAGTCCCGGCGATGTCCGAGACAATGGCACGTTCCTCGTTTAAGAAAGCATTCAATAGGGTTGATTTACCTACATTTGGTTTCCCCGCAATGACTACAGGAACACCATTCTTTAACACATTTCCTTGTTCAAAAGACTGAACCAGTTTTTGAACAATTACTTTTATTTTATTGATTAGGGTTTTGAGCTGATCTCTATTCGCAAATTCTACGTCTTCCTCTGAAAAATCCAATTCTAGTTCAATAAGGGAGGCAAAGTGGATCAAGTCCTCACGAAGGGATTTAAGTTGATTGGAAAATCCGCCTCGCATCTGCTGCATGGCAATTTGATGGGATGCTGCCGAATTGGAGGCAATTAAATCGGCTACAGCTTCGGCTTGTGAAAGATCCATTCCACCATTGAGGAAAGCACGAAGCGTAAATTCGCCAGCCCGGGCAGCCCGAGCTCCTTTTTTGATGAGCAAATTAATAATACGCTCAATAATATATTTGGAATTGTGTGTAGAGATCTCTACCGAATTTTCTTTTGTGTAAGAGTTTGGAGCGACAAAAAGGGATACGAGTACTTCATCTATAATCTCTTCACCATCGCGAATGGTTCCAAAATGAATGGTATGGGAAGCTTGTTGGAGCAGATCTTTACTCTTGAAAATGTCATTGGTGATTTTAATGGCCTGTTGACCTGAAACGCGAATCACAGCAATCGCACCATTGGCACCAGCCGATGTCGCCAATGCGACAATTGTATCTTCAGTAATATAACCTGTATTGGACATGCTGCAAAGATACGTTAAATTGGCTGGAATGAAAGTGCCTAAATATCCCAACAAATTAAATTTTCGATGAGGAATTAAACCTTTGTTTAGACACGAATGTCATACCAATAGAAACGCTTATAAAAAGGTGAAAAAGTAGGCGGTATTGTACTTGATTTATAAATTTAAATTGTCTGGTTATGAGAAAGATAATATACTTCGCATTAGCAATAGGAGGACTTGCTTTAATAACTCCAAAAGAATCGTCGGCTCAGCATCGTGGAAATGACCGCGAATGGAAGCATGAGAAAGAGCATCGGAAATATGAGGAAAAGAGAGATCGTGAAGAACAGAAATACTGGGAAAAAAGAGATAAGGAAGACCGGAAATATCATAAAAAGGTAGCCAAGTATTATCGTAAGGAATATAGGCATGGCCCGCCAGCATGGGCGAGAGCACATCGATATGATAATAGACATCACGTTTATTTTAGGGACTATAAAACATTTTATGACCCTTATCGCAACGGATATGTTTATATGAGAAACGGACGTTGGAGTTTTTCGGCTAATGTACCTTCTTTCATGTTAAACGTTAACTTAGGGGCAGCCAACATACGTGTGGTGAAGGATGTGCCGATCAGCAGACACCCAGAAGATTTTTATAACGACTATCGTTGGGATTAAAAATATAATTTATCTTGTTGTTTAAACTTAAAAAGCCTCGTTCTTTATTGAAATGAGGCTTTTTGTTTGTGTTGTTAATCTTCTTCGAAGCTGACTTTATCCACTTCCAAAGATTTTATGCGTGCTAAAGATTCTATTCTGATATCGGATAATTTCCGTAATCTTTCGCCACCTTCCTGAAAGGATTTTTCAATAATAAAGCCCATACCCAATAATGCTGCGCCAGACTGTTGGATGAGATCCAGCATACCGAATGCTGCATTTCCATTGGCAAGAAAGTCATCGATAAAGAGCACTTTGTCATCCGTGGAGAGAAATTCCTTGCTCACACAGATATCGTAGGTTCGATTTTTTGTAAAAGAATGTACTTCACTAACATACATATCACCCATAGTCTTAGGTTTTGCCTTTTTAACAAAAACAACGGGGAGTTCTAAGAGGTAGCCCAACATGATCGCTGGTGCAATACCACTCGCTTCAATTGTTATGATCTTGTTGATGGGTAGATCTGCAAAACGACGTATAAATTCTACTGCAATAGATTTCATCAATACGGGATCCATCTGATGATTGATAAAGTTATCTACTTTGAGTATGCCTCCAGCGAGGCTTTTGCCGTCATTAAGGATTCTATCCTTTAATAATTTCATGTGATACTTTTTATAAATAAGTGCGAAGATACATTAAAATAGGAGTGATATCGGTTAATCGATCTCCATTTGATATAGATTATTAAATTCTTCCTGATGATGTTCGAGAATAACTTTACGCTTCATTTTCAAGGTCGGTGTCAGTTCTCCATTTTCAATAGTGAATTCATCCCTTAAAATAATAGGCTTTTTGATTTGCTCCCAATTGCCAAAGTGCTGATTGGCGCGACGTACTTCCTGATTTACCTTTTTGATAATTGCAGGATTAGTCAAGAAGTCCTCTTTAGTCATATCTGCGAGTTCTGGAGCATCGTTTTTTGCCCAATCCAATAGGTGGGAATAATTGGGTACAATAAATGCTGAAGCAAATTTCATCCCGTCACCAATCACCATGGCTTGTTCTATAAATTTAGATTCCACAAGTTTGGTCTCTATAGGTTGCGGGATAACGTACTTGCCACCTGAAATTTTGAACATCTCTTTCTTGCGATCTATAATTTTTAGGAATTTCTCATCTTCCCATTTGCCGATGTCGCCTGTATGCAACCAGCCATCTATAATCGTTTTGTCAGTCTCGGTTTTATTTTTGTAATAGCCCATCATCACATTAGGCCCTTTGACCAAGATCTCGCCATCCTCAGCAAGTTTGATTTCTACGAACCGAACTGGGAGCCCAACAGTGCCTATGCGTATTCCTTTAATGTAATGGTTAACCGAGATTAAAGGCGATGCCTCAGTCATACCATATCCTTCGTATAATGGAATTCCGGCAGCCAAGAAAGCTCGCGTCAGTCTGTTATGCAGTGAGGCAGAGCCTGAAGCAACGGTTAACAGCTCGCCACCTAAGGCTTGGTACCATTTGTTGAGTACAAGCTGTTTGGCAAGTTTAAGCTTCATATTATAAGCAAAACTTCTCTTGATGGGATTAGGGTCATATTCTTCAGCGATATTAACGGCCCAATCAAATACTTTTCTTTTGAATCCGGTAAGCTCATGACCTGTTTTCATGATTTTCTCATAAACCTTCTCGAGGATGCGGGGAACCACGGTCATGATATGTGGCTTTACCTCTTTTAGGTTATCACCAATTTTATCAAAAGACTCTGCAATATGTATGGTAAAGCCCAGGTACATGTAGGTATAGAGTACCATCCGCTCATAAGCATGACAGGGGGGAAGAAAAGTTAGTCCTCGATCATAAGCCTTGCAGGGCGTGATTTCTGCCGCTCCAAGCACATTCGAAAAAATGTTATTATGGGAGAGCATAACGCCTTTCGGCTTACCCGTTGTACCGGAGGTATAAATTAATGTAGCCAGATCTTCGGGTTTGATTTGATCACGTAACTGAATCAGTTTATCTTCTGGACAGTTCACTCCTAAATCATTGAGTTCATTCCAACTTCTTGTAGATTCCTGTTCCGAAATACAGAAGATATATTTTAATGTATAAATAGACTCCGTTAGGTTCATCAGGCGGTCATATAGACTCTTATTACTAACGATGCAGACTCTGATTTCGGCATCATTAAAAATATATTGGTAATCGGCGTCGGTAATATTGGGATAGATGGCTACAACCACTGCGCCAATTTGTTGAATAGCAAAATCTATCATGTGCCATTCCATACTACTGCCTGCGATAAGACCAACCTTTTCGTTGGGCTTGACACCGAGTTCAATTAGTCCTTTGGACAGACTGTCCACTTTTTCAAGAAAATCAGCCGCTTTGATATAGCTCCACTTGCCATCCAGTTTGTGAGCAAACATGTTAAGATCGGGATATTTGCTGACCTGGTGACGTGCAAGATCAAATAATCTAAGTTTTTCTTCCATTTCAAATATATATACTTTTTGTTCCGGGGGAACATCATTTCCCTATGAACTTTATTTTAAGGGAAAAGTTTGCAAACATAAATAATTGTTTCAATAATTTGGAATCAATATGTAATTAGCTTATTCCAATGTCGAGAAGCTGAAATAGGAACACTGTTTTTATGAAACATTATCTCTATTTATAATAGATATGGAAAGTAGAGCGGGAGAGGGTCGTCACGATGTAATCGCGACTCATATTGAAGACAAAGACAGCGTATAGGATTGTAGAAATCTAACAGGTAAATGCACGCTTAAAAAGAAAAAGCTAGTCGTTATCGACGACTAGCTTTTCTTCTTTGTTTTTCCTTGATCAACAGCCCGAGCTCCCGACCAGTGGCTCCGGCAACGGAGGTGTTTTCTTGTGCTCTTCTGAATAAGTAAGGCATCACAGCCTTAACCGGTCCATAAGGCATATATTTAGCAACATTATAGCCATGAGCAGCCAAATTAAAACTCAAATTGTCTGACATCCCCAATAGTTGAGCAAAATAGATCCGATCTGTCGATCTGTCGATACCACGTTTGTCTATTTCCTCGGCCAATAACATACTGCTGTCTTCATTGTGTGTACCAGCCATCAGTCCGAAATTGTCCAAGTGGTCCAATATAAACTCAATAGCTTCGTTGTAATCTGTATCAGATGCAGCTTTACTTGGTTGGATCGGATCAGCATAGCCCATTTGTGTAGCACGGGCACGTTCGATCTCCATATAGGCACCACGTACAATTTTTGCTCCCATGTGAAAGCCTCTGATCTTGGCATATTCAAAATCAGCCTTTAAAGAAGCTAATTTGTCACTACGGTACAGTTGGTAGGTATTATAAACAATAGGTTTTTCCATATTGTATTTTTCCATCATCTCACGCGCAATGTCATCAATAGCATCCTGGATCCAAGAGTGTTCAGCGTCAACCAATACCTTTACGCCCGCTTCATGACAAGCTTTACAGATCCGGTCTGTGCGATCCAACATGCGTTGATATTCTGCTTGTTCGGATTCTGTTAATGTTTCTTTCGCATTAACCTTCTCGAACAATTCAAAACGACCTAATCCCGTTGGTTTAAAAACTGAAAACGGAATATACTTGTTTTTGCTAGCAGCGGATACAGTACGTAGTACTTCTTCGCAACAGGCATCAAAGGCGCTTTCAGTCTCTTCGCCTTCAACTGAATAGTCTAATATAGTTCCAACGCCATTTTCGCCCAAATCATTGATGGCGGTTTCGCAGCCTTCAATGGTTTCTCCTCCACAAAAATGTTTGAAGATTGTACTACGGATTATACCCTGGATCGGCAATCCAATGTTCAGCGCAAAGTTGGTCATTGATGGACCTACTTTCGTTAAGAAGTTATTCGCTATTATTTTGAATAACCAATACGCTCTTTCTAAATCCTTATCGCTTTTACTTTTAAAAGCGATCTCTGTATTATCAAAGGACAATGTTCTGGGCTCAGAATTCTCAATCATAATCTTTATTTGCAATAAGGCAAATGTAGCAATTTAGTAAGCATTAAAACGATGATTATTCTTGTATTCCTCGGTTAAACCACTATTTTTGTGAAATGCAAGAATTTAAAATCGAAGGAGAATATATACAGCTTATTCAGTTACTTAAAGCTTTAAATTGGGTAGAGCATGGCGCTATGGCTCAGTGGGTTGTCGCTGAAGGGTATGTGAAGTATAATGGCCAGGTTGATTATCGGAAAAGACTGAAATTAAAGCCTGGTGATGTTGTTGAATTTGATGGGATGGAAGTAAAATTGGTGTAATATTAAACAATATTGGTAAATAGAAAACTTAAACCTTAAAGAATCGTAGAATGGAAGTCATAGAAAGTTTGGGCTATCAAGTATATTTTGATGATACGTTGGCCTCTTTGGAGACGTTTTTAGCGGAACGGAATTATTCAAAAATTATAGTTTTGGTAGACACCAATACCTTAGACAATTGTTTGCCATTGTTTCAACAAGCCCTACCTAATTTATCCAACTATGACGTCATAGAGGTAGATCCGGGGGAAGAGAATAAAAATATAGATTTCTGCATTGGAGTGTGGCAAAATATGCTTGATTTTGGAGCTGACCGACATTCGTTGCTGATCAATCTCGGTGGTGGTGTTGTCACTGATATGGGCGGTTTTGCAGCATCTACGTTTAAGAGGGGGATGGATTTTATTCAGATTCCGACAACCTTACTTTCGCAGGTAGATGCTTCTGTCGGAGGGAAGACTGGAATAGATATGGGAAGCGTGAAAAATATAATCGGAACGTTCACACAACCGCAGGCTGTATTTATCTCAAGCCAATTTTTAAAAACATTGGATAGAAGGCAATTGATATCCGGATTTGCTGAAGTTATTAAACACGGACTGATCTTTGACCATGCGTATTACGAACGTGTTAAAATGCTTGATGTAACGCAGGTAGATAATGCGTTGGTGAAGCATTCGGTTTCCATAAAGAATAAGGTAGTGCTAGAAGACCCCAAAGAAAAAGGGCTTCGTAAGATCCTAAATTTCGGACATACAATCGGTCATGCCATTGAGGGATATTCGTTGTTGAATGATCGCAACTCTTTATTACATGGGGAAGCTATTGCTGTTGGAATGATCTGTGAAGGTTATCTTTCTCATAAATTGAATGGACTTTCGTTAGATGAATTAAACGACCTAATTGCTACTTTCAGACGATACTTTGACGATTATACGTTCAGTTCGGCTATTGATACAACCCTATTGCATCTGATGCGAAATGATAAGAAAAATCTATCTAATCAGATCGGCTTTGCGCTCCTTGATAAAATAGGTAGTTGTCAGTATGATATTTTCGTTTCTGAGGATGATATTATTGAAAGTCTTGATTTCTACCGTGAGCTAATCGCAGGATAAAATTTTGGAAAAAGCTGTGTACGGGGAGAGTACATAGCTTTTTCTATTATGATCTAAGTGTTAAACGTACTGCAGAAAGTTGCGACCTTAGCTTATAAAAAACCTAAACTAAATTTTAATAATAACCAACTATATCATGAATAAATTCTCCATTTTTCTGTTTTTCTTTTTTGCGGTGAGCATGACCGCCATTGCACAAAAAAGGGTGCTGATTTTTAGTAAAACCCAAGGGTTTAGACATAGTAGTATTGAAAAAGGTGCTCAAGTACTGAAACAATTGTTGGACAAGGAAAAGATTGCCTCTGATCATTCCGAAGATGCGGCTCTGTTTACGGACCAAGACTTGAAAAAGTATGATGCCATTATCTTTTTAAGTACTACTGGCAATATTTTGGATGAGACACAGCAAGAGGCGTTTGTCCGTTATATTCAATCGGGCAAAGGTTTTGTGGGGATCCATGCCGCAACGGATACCGAATTTGACTGGCCTTGGTACAACGGTTTGGTTGGGGCCTATTTTACGTCACATCCTGCTGTACAGAATGCTAAAATAGCTATTGTTGATAGAAAACATATCGCTACCAAACATCTTGATCCTGTATGGTGGCATAAGGATGAATGGTACAATTTTAAAGATGTTAAAGAAGGTCTACATGTGTTGATGAATTTGGATGAGAAGAGTTATAATGGCGGGAAAATGGGCGATCATCATCCGATTTCCTGGAGCCAAAATTATGATGGAGGAAAGGTTTTTTATACAGGACTGGGGCATACAGAAGAATCTTATGATGAACCTGCGTTCCAAAAACACTTGATTGGCGGAATTTTATCGGTACTTCCGAAAAAATAGTGTAATTAGCCTAAAGTTAGTATAATCCAAAAGTCTGAGTGCTTTAATGCTAAAGATTCAATAAACGTCTAATACCCCATAAGTGATAATCATTTATGGGGTATTTTTAGCTATAAGAGACAGCATGCATTTTTAATCATGGGTATCCCATTGTGCTGATTTTAAGTTTTTAGTACCTGAATTTGTATTTTGCACCTAGACTAAACCACCTTCCTGGCATCGGTACAGCTGCCGCTTCAATATAGCTCTTGTCAAAAATGTTCTGAATATCAGCAAAAATATTGAGGTCGATAAGCTGATACGAAGCTCTTAGATCTGCAATAAAATAATTTTTGTAACTGATACGTTCGTTGAAACGATTTGCTGTTGTCAGCATCCAGTTATTATGATTCACCGTAAAATTGAGAATAACCTGATGTCTTAAATTTTCAATGGCATATTTGGAGCGGATGCCATTTTCAACTTTGATCTTTGGATTTAGATAGTTATAACTTATTGTCGTGTAATATCGTGTGGTAGCCGTTGGATCATTGAGCTGATAACGAAAAGATCCATTGAGTCCATCAACAGTATTTTTTCCAATATTGGAGGGTTTCCATGGAACCACGGTTCCCTCAGCAACAGCACCATCGGTTTTTTGCCAGTCTATAAAATCATTTATATTTCGGTGAAAATAGCTAACCTGAGCAACGATATGATTGGATAGATATTTGATACCACCTTCAATCTGATAGGCATTCTCTGATGTTAGATCTGGATTTCCAATATTGGCAGTTTGATTGGTATAGAGGTCTGTAAATGACGGAATACGTTGGGCAGATCCTGCACTCAGGACGAATTTCCAGCGTTCTGTTATACTATAGCCTAGGTCGAGCCCCGGGAATACCTGCCAGCCAAATTTTGAATTATAATTTACGTAGGCTCCCCCATTGACCATTAGTTTGGCAATCGCTTCAGTTTTGAATTCCAGATAACCGCCGTAGTTTTCGCGGTTATGGGAGCCAATAGCAGTACTATTGATTCGCTCGAATCGGCTCTCTAGTCCCAAACCAAAAGTTCCGTAATGCTGTTCTAATGCGGCATTTACTTCGGCCCCAAAAACATTGCTATAATGTTTTGATCTACCTTTGCTGGTTTGCCTTCCCAAATACCAATATTCATCTTCATTATATCGGTTACTGAGTCGAGGGCTAATAGAGAAGTCCTTGCTCAATTGATGTTTCGACTGTAGGGATGCGAACGCTGTTTTAACTTGTTCATAGGCCTCTTTGTCCGTTGGAGCAGCATAATATCCATTCGCTCCAAACTGATTGTCGATATAGCCAAAGTTTGCTTTTATTTGATTAGTCTCATTGGGCTGATAAGTTCCGTCGTAATACAATTTGTTATTATTGGAGGCTGTATTATAACGCTGACCGTTGGAATCTTCATGTCCAAAATACAAGCCGTGACTGGTAAGTCCGCTGTTGAACTGCGCACCTAATTGGGCTCCCTTGCCGTAATATTTACCAGAGCTCGCCTGTTCATTGTCTTTAAAGGGCGATCCACCATATACCTGTGCACTGATCTGATTGGATTCTATTTTTTTTGTAACGATATTGATCGCACCTGTTAGCGCATTGATGCCGAAGATACGGGAGGCTGGCCCTCTGATAATTTCGATACGCTCTATAGATTCTACCGGTACGGGGAGGTTCATATTATGGTGTGCAGTCTGTGGATCTGTAATTTTAACACCATTTAATAGGATAGCAGTTTGTTCAAATGAGCCACCATCTATACTTACATCAGCCTGTGAACCAAATGGCCCTCTTTGACGTACATCTACACCGGGTATATTTGTTAGCAGTTCGTTTATCGAACGATTGGGTAGTCGTTGGATGTCTTCTTGTGTCAGTATCTGTATGTTTTTGCTTTGCTTTGAGAAGGGAATCTGGAGCCTATTCTGATTGATAATGACTTCATTCAATGCTGTCGTATCCCTCATTTGTGCATAGGTTGCACCTACAGTCAAGACGATGGCGAGCTTTGTTAACGCTATTTTTTTATTCAACATGATTTCATTTAATTACCCTATTTAATCATAAACTTGGTAGTTCGTAAAGAGATTCGATATATCCTTGTTACCTGTTGTTGATTTGCGCCAGTATAGTATTTTACCTTTTTGCAAAATCACTATAGGGCAGTTCATAGGTTTTATGACGCAAAACTAGTTCAGTTGATTAAGAAAGTAAATAGTCCGGTACTAATATTGTGTGTAGTCCGGTCGGTTATCTGCGGTCTGCTTACATCCATTCCTCGCGGCCAATAGGCTTTTTACCGTTTGTAGTGATGCTATCCTGCTTATTTTCAAATTTGATTTTGGAGGTGCTAGAAAGGTCGGGTTGACCAGACTCAAGCCAGGCCGAGTACCAGTATGAGGCTACCCGAAGAATTGTTTTACGCATTCTCCGTTCCACCATTCCGTTCAATGCATGATGATAGGCTTTAGCATAACTATCGGAATAAGTCCATAACAATTGATTGTTCCGTTCTATAAATGAGTTTTTTTGAGAAGCTTTAAATTGTTTGTTGAGAAGCGATTCAATACTGAGTACAGAATCGACGAGTTGATTGCTTTCACGAACAATATTCCAGGCTTCGCTTAAAGGATCTGCGATATAAATGGCTTTTCCAACAAGTAGATTATACTTGCCGGCGAACATTTCGGGTAGTCGGCTCTCCCAAAAAGCATGAATGCCGATCTGACCAGTTAATTGTCCATTATAATTTTTGGTCGTATGTAAGGGGACATGGGCATCGGCGATATAATGACCTAAATCTGCTGAATGTTTGACGATTTTATCATAATCCTTTGATTGAAAGGCTTTAACAAGCTTTAGATAGGTAAAGTTAATTTGCCAGGGGATAATACCGTTTTTAAGTAGTTGTCGTTCTTGGAATTTATCCTTTGCTTGTGACCAATGTATGGGTATTGAATCTATCTGTCTATCTGCACGGTAATCTTCAATGTCAATAAAGTGTCGTGGTCCCTCAGTACTGTCGATAAAACAACGCTTATCTGGATCTACAGCTTTCTCTGTAATAAGGTCAATATTGGTCTTGTAAAATTTGGCCAACTTCGCGGGGAGTGCAAAAACCGCGTAATGGTTGATTTTTTTATGCGCAAAAAATCCCCATGAATTAAATGTAAACAGTGCAACAATGGAAAGTGTCCAAAGGAGAGGAGACTTTTTCATAGTAAATTGGTTATTAAATAATTGTTAATCCTAAAGATACATAAAAATGAAGAAAAATGGTATTAACTATATAAATTCATTATATTAATTTATCTTTTCTTAATATGACTAAACAATAAAATAATATTGATAGTCGTTAAAATTCATTAATTTGCCGACACAAATACAGTCGTTATGAAGATATTGTACGCCGTACAAGGGACTGGCAATGGGCACCTGAGTCGTGCCATGGACATTGTTCCCTGTTTGAAAGCTTTGGGAGAAGTGGATGTTTTGGTCAGTGGAATTCAGGCAGATCTCTCCTTGCCTTTTGAAGTAAAGTATTGTTTTCATGGTTTAAGCTTTATTTTCGGAAAATCGGGAGGCGTAGACTTATGGAAAACTTTTATGAGTTCAACCATTCGTAAATTTACAAACGAGATCAAAAGTCTGCCAATCGAAGGTTATGATTTGGTTATCAATGATTTTGAGCCTATTTCAGCATGGGCCTGTCACTCCAAGGATCTAGAATGCATTGGATTAAGTCATCAGATAGGGGCTTTGGATCCTGCAAGTCCTAAACCGGAAGAAAGTGATATGTTGGGGAAGTTTATTATGAAAAATTATGCTCCTTCGACACATTCATATGGCTTCCATTTTAAAAGATACGCCAAGAATATTTTTCCTCCGGTTATCCGTAATGCCGTCCGTGATTTGACTGTTACTGACCAAGGACATTACACCGTTTATTTGCCCGCCTATGATGATGCGCATCTGTTGAAACACTTAATGAAGTTTCCGGACGTGAAATGGGATGTATTCAGCAAGCACAATTCCCGACCCTTTGAGATGAAGAATGTAACGATCAAACCAATCAATAATCAAGCTTTTATTGAAAGTATGGCTTCTTCCTCCGGAGTTTTATGCGGCGCGGGTTTTGAAACCCCCGCAGAAGCGTTATATTTGAAAAAGAAACTATTGGTCGTCCCGATGAAAAATCAATATGAGCAGCATCTAAATGCAGCATCATTGGAAGAAATGGGCGTACCAGTGATTTCGAGTTTAAAACAGAAAAATATGCTGGCCATTGAGGCTTGGCTCAACAGTAAATCAAGGGTTGAAGTTGATTACCCTAATATAACGCAAGAAATTATCAATGAAATTGTGCAAAAGCACCGCTAAGTAAAACATGAAATACATCACATTAGCCCTATTGTCTCTGACAACCGTAACAGGATTTGCTCAGCAGAAAAAAAAGACCAGTACGGTCAAGAAAAAAACAGTGACAACAAAAACAAGTTCAACCAATCTTTTGGTGACCAAAGCGGATTCTGTATCCTATGCATTTGGTATGGATATTGGAAAATCATTGAAATCAACCGAAGTAGAATATTTAAAAGCTGATGTTATCGCAAAAGCGATTGCTGCTACCTTGAAAAATGAGAAAACCTTATTGGAAGATGGACAAACAAGAGAAGTCATCCAAAAAGCCATTATGGATATACGCGCTGAGAAAGAGGCTATAAGTCGCGCGCAAGAAGATAAATTCTTCGCTGAAAATGCGAAAATAACGGGAATGAAAACGACGGCTGAGGGAATTCAGTATCTTGTTTTGACTCAGACAGAAGGAGCGAAGCCTACTGTGAATGATGAAGTTACTGTGCATTATAAAGGAACCTTATTAAACGGTAAACAATTTGATAGTTCGTATGATCGAAATGAACCATTAAAACTATCGTTGGGACAAGTGATCAAAGGTTGGCAGATCGGTATTCCATTAATGTCGAAGGGGGCTAAATATAAGTTTTTTATACCAAGCAGACTTGCCTATGGCGGGCAGGCGAAAGGCAATGATATTCCAGCGCATAGCACTTTGGTGTTTGAAGTAGAATTGCTCGATTTTAATACGAATGAAACAACGTAAACTAGGCGAAAGTGGTCTAATGGTTTCGGAAATTGGTTTGGGTTGTATGTCATTGAAAAGCAATCAACCCAAACAATCCAAAGATATTATCCAAAAGGCTTTCGATAAGGGAATCACATTTTTTGATACTGCTGATCTCTATGACAAAGGTCAAAATGAGACCGTTGTTGGTGAGAGCGTACAGGCTTTTCGCAAGCAAATTGTTTTGGCGAGTAAAGTCGGTAATCTCTGGCGTGCTGACGGTTCGGGCTGGGACTGGAAAGCATCTAAAGATTATATCATTAGAACTATTGAAGGATCGTTATCACGATTGAAAACAGATTATATTGATCTTTATCAATTGCACGGTGGTACAATTGATGATCCGATCGACGAAATCATTGAAGCTTTTGAATTGCTGAAGAAACAGGGAAAGATCCGTGCTTACGGGCTGTCGTCTATTCGCCCAAATGTCATTAAGGAATTTCTATCAAAATCTTCTATTTCGTCGGTGATGATGCAATACAGTCTTTTGGATAGGAGACCAGAAGAGGAGATCGATGGGTTATTGGCTAGCAATGGTGCCAATATGTTGGCGCGAGGAGCTTTGGCAAAAGGACTCTTGGTGAATAAGCCTGTGGAACCATATCTTCAATATAGTTCTGGAGAGGTCGCACATATACTTCGGAATCTGGATAACATGGCAAAAAAATCAGGAGAAGGTAGGGCGACTGAAGCGCTATCCTATGTGCTATCCAATCCCGCAGTAGCAACAGCTGTAGTAGGTGTGAGCACTAAATTGCAGTTGGAT
Organism: Sphingobacterium sp. GW821-FHT03E03; assembly: GCF_059420745.1. NCBI lineage: Bacteria > Pseudomonadati > Bacteroidota > Sphingobacteriia > Sphingobacteriales > Sphingobacteriaceae > Sphingobacterium > Sphingobacterium sp. GW821-FHT03E03. Next base: position 257,000 of record NZ_JBWKUH010000006.1, on the reverse strand, counting down.
GAATTGCTATCGACAACACAACGGATTAAGCAATTGGATAAATTAGACAAGAAGAAATTACTGGACGGTGTTCGGTCTTTATATTACACCGAACACCGGTAAGTGTCTATTTATTAAAAAATAGTTTTAAAATTTTATTGAGATCTTCTTTCGTATCGACTGCTACAGTTTCATGCGTGGTAACTGCAGTTTGGATTGCGTAGCCATTTTCTATCCAACGCAACTGTTCGAGCGCTTCAGCTTCCTCAAGTATAGATACGGGCAATTGTGTCAAAGCTCTTAAAGTATCTACTTGATAGGCATAAATACCAATATGTTTGTAGAATGTTTGTTTCTTAAGCCATTGTTCCTGATCAACTCCTCTTAAAAAAGGAATCGTTTGCCTGCTGAAATAAATGGCTTCCCCAAATGTGTTTCGGACAACTTTTGGAATATTCTGATTGAATAATTCCTCTGGAGTCCCGATTTCTTTTACTAAGGTTGCAATTTTTGTTTGCGGATTTTCAAAACAAGTTGCCAAAAGATCTATTTGATCAGGATTGATAAAAGGTTCATCGCCCTGTATGTTGATCACGACATCATATTTCCGATCATTGGCAATGACTTCGGCACAACGGTCTGTACCGGACTGATGTGTATCGGATGTCATGGCCACATTACCCCCAAAAGAGAGCACTTCCGCCGCTATACGTTGGTCATCGGTAGCGACAATTACTTCGGTCAATTTTTTTGATTTCTTTACCTGCTCGTATACGCGTCGGATCATGGTTTGGCCTTCAATATCAACCAAAGGTTTGCCCGGAAATCTGCTTGAAGCATATCGAGCAGGAATAATGCCTAAAAATTTCATGATACTTTGTGAATTTCTATTTAATAAAAAGCCTGTAAAATCATAAATTTACAGGCTTTTATCTATCTGTTGTCTATTATTATTCAAATAATCCGAATAATTCGGCTTCTATCTTTTGTATGATTCCACCAAGATCCTCTGGATTAGTCGTAAAATCAAGATTATCTTTATCTAAGATCATTACTTTACCTTCTTTATAATTGTTGATCCATTTATCATATTTATCATTCAATTTGGACAAATAGTCTAATCGGATGGCGGATTCATAATCACGTCCTCTTTTTTGGATATTGTTAACCAAAGTGGGAACAGAAGCTTTTAAGTAGATCAATAGATCAGGAGGTTTAATGTAGTGGATAATGCTTTGGAATATGTTGCTATAGTTTTCAAAGTCACGAGCACTCATTAAGCCCATATCATATAAGTTTTCGGCAAAGATATAGGCATCTTCATAGATTGTACGATCCTGAATCATATTAATGTCCGTCTCCTGAAGCTTTACAATATGCCTAAAACGACTATTTAAGAAGAAGATCTGAAGGTTGAAAGCCCAACGTTTCATGTCTGAATAGAAATCTTCTAGATAGGGATTATTGTCCACGGCCTCAAATTGAGGTTCAAATTTGAAATGACTCGCTAATAATTCTGTTAGCGTCGTTTTTCCAGCACCTATATTTCCTACGATAGCAATATGCATATTCTCTTTCCTTGTTTAATAAAATCTCTTGATACCAATAATCTCACGAACTTCTTTCAGTGTCTTGCGTGCAGATTCACTGGCTTTCTCGGCTCCCAATTTTGCAACTTTAGCAATATAATCATCATCGTTCGATATATCTTCAATACGAAGACGTACATCATTTGTAGCCAATACCATATCTTCTGCCAACTGCTTTTTGAAATCTCCATAACGGATCTCACATTTATTGTAAAGTTCGTCAAAGTGCTGTAATGTATCGGATGTCGAAACCACTTTCATTAGATCGAATAGGTTTTGGATCGCTTCGGGTTTCGGTTGGTTCATTTCAGTTGGACCTGAATCAGAAACGGCACGCATTACTTTTTTACGAATGGCATCAGCAGAATCCGAAAGATAGATGCAATCAGCCTCACCATTGGATTTACCCATTTTACCTTGACCTGCCAATCCAGGTATTTTAACCAATTTGTCCGAGTAGGAGAAAGCAAAAGCTTCTTTAAAATAATCTACATTATATAGACGATTAAAGCGATTGCCAAATGTACGTGTCATTTCCAGATGTTGTTCTTGGTCTTTTCCAACAGGAACTTTAGTTCCGTGGTGGATCAGAATGTCACAAGCCATTAAGACAGGGTAGGTTAGCAAGCCAGCATTGACATTGTCGGGGTTGCTGCGCACTTTATCTTTAAATGCTGTTGCTCGCTCAAGTTCGCCTAAGTAGGCGTTCATATTCATGTATAGGTAAAGCTCTGCAACTTCAGGGACGTCAGACTGTACGTAAATAGTTGATTTTTCGGGGTCTATACCCGCAGCTAAATATTCAACGATAACTTGACGTACAGTTCCCTGAAGACCATGTGGTGTAGGGTGTGTCGTCAAAGAATGCAGATCCGCAATAAAAAAAAAGCAATTATATTCATTTTGCATTTTCACAAAATTGCTCAATGCGCCATAGTAATTTCCTAAATGTAATTTTCCGGTACTTCTGATACCACTAACAACTGTTTCCATATTCCTGCGAATTTACGGATAAATTTGACAAAGTAGAATTAAATTCCGTGAGTCGTATGCCTTTTAATGGATTGTCGTTATTTTTTTAGTTTTTTTGCTTCATTCCAATAAACATCCATTTCTTCGAGGCTCATATCCTGTAATTGTTGCTTGTTTTCCGCAGCTTTTTGCTCCAAATAGGTAAACCTGTTTATGAATTTCTTATTGGTACGTTCCAGGGCATTTTCTGGATTGATACCAATATGCCTTGCATAATTTATGAGTGAGAATAATAGGTCCCCAAATTCAGCCTCTGCTTTTTCACGGTCAATGGCTTCGGAGGTTTCAATATTGAATTCAGTTTTAAATTCAGCAAGCTCTTCCTCAACTTTTTCCCATACTTGTCTTTTGTCTTCCCAGTCAAAACCAACACCTCTTACTTTATCTTGAATACGGTAGGCTTTGACCAGAGCCGGTAGTCCTTTTGGAACACCTGCAAGGACGGATTTATTGCCCTCCTGAAGCTTGATGGCTTCCCAGTTGGATTTCACTTGATCTTCAGTATGCGCATTTGCGCCAGCATAGATATGGGGATGGCGGGTAATTAGCTTGTCACAGATTGCATTTAGTACATCAACAATATTAAAATGTCCTTCTTCTTCCGCAATACGGGCGTAGAATAGGAGATGCATCAGAACATCACCAAGTTCCTTTTTTATTTCTGGATAATCCTGTTCTAGGATAGCATCTGTCAACTCATATAGCTCTTCCATCGTCAGGTGACGCAAAGATTCCATGGTTTGTTTCTTGTCCCAAGGGCATTCAAGCCTTAAGGTATACAAGACATCGAGTAAACGTTGGAATGCTAGTTGAGGGGTGTGCTGATAAGCCGGAGCTGCTAGATTTGCCATATGATTTTGAGTTTTCGTCTTACAAAAATAGAAATATGATTTTGAATAAACTATTTGAAATTGAGGAAAACAAAAGGGACTAAATGGTCGTTTTATAATAAAAAGGATTATTTAGATCAACTTAAGAAGAATCAGTTATGGAAAGAATGCACGGGTACTCGTCAGCTAGTGTGGCATTGGAAAAGTTAAGCGGCTTGGGATATAAAATAGATTACAACATCGAATTTGATGATTTATTGGCCCATGCAGACCAGTTTAAGATTGATTACCTATTTCGTTATGAAGGGGCGTCAGATCCAGATGATGAGTCTACTGTATATGGAATAAGCCGAAATTCAGGAGAAAAAGGTGTTTTTGTGGCAGGTAATTTATCGTTGATTGAAGGAAAGAAGCGAGATATTCTACTTCAGCTTGAACTAAAAGAAAGAGAACATTAGCAATAAGACTATCCTAAAATAGTAGCTATTAATATAATTAAGTTATGGAAGGAAATAGTTTTACTGAATCGGAAAGACTCAAAGAACTTAGGATATGGGCTTTGCGTCGCGATGGCAAGCCTTTGGATGGAGGCTATACCGATCTAAATGGGGATCGTCTGTTGCAAGTATACCGCAATGAGGCGCTCAACTTAATGAAAGGGGGATTTTATAATAATGGCACAGGGCTTTTTGAGTCTTATGTCGAACGACATTATCCACGGGAACTGGAAAAGCTTATTGGTAAACTGGAAAGGAGTTACGATAGCCTCGAACGATTTAGTCCGGGGCTGGTCGAAGAAGGGTTTTATAATCTCGTTTTGGGAGATCTTCCACTACATATGAAAGGAACAATAGTGGTGTTGCTCCGTGCGAAGGAGTCAGAGTTTCCTTCTATTTACAACAACGATCAAGACGCGGACATGCGTAGTTCCCCAAATTGGTTGTTACAACAGCCATACAATGATATTTGGGTAGATATGCATCAGACTGCTTTGAATAATATACATTATCCGGATCGGATACTGTAGTTTGGCAAAATTTTTGTTATGGACTACCACGAAAAGAGGATACTGATAATCAATATCCTCTTTTTTGACGCTCAATTTATTTGTGAATTATTAACCAATTTCTAAATTATAATAATATGATTTTATACATCGGTATTTTTGTTGTGATTGTGGCAGTCTGCGTTTTCATTTCTATCATCATGATGAAAAAGCAAAAAGAGACTGCTCGGAAGTATGAAGGAGATGCTGGGATTGCTTTAGCTCCAGGTGTCAAAGATGAGCTGTTGCTTCAGGAGTTTCGAGAATTAACCAAACAAATGAACGGAGCTCCAATCGATGCATTTACACAATGTGCCTACATTGCAACAGTCGGTGATAAGGTGGCTTCAGCGGCAGCGACGGCAGCTAAAACTGTAGCTTGGGCCGCAGTAGGGGTAAAAGCGAGGTATAGCGAACGTGACAATGCCTCCTATCTTGTGCTTAGCAACAATGAACTGCATTACGTCTTTTTTGATGATGGTGAAGCCAAAGATCATTTGGTTTTTGACCATGAAACGCTATTGAACGCACGTCCTGCTCAAATCAGCAATTCAGAAAAGGTTACCCGTATGGGATCCATTATGGGATTAAAACCTAAAAAAATGCATCTTGATGTCAATGGAAATAGCCTGGATATTATCTATTATGGCGCTGTGCAACGGATGCCTGATGGAATTATATCTCCCGGTTCTGGTATGTTTGAAACACAGTCGAAACTTCAGCTGATGGGACGTTTTTTCCTGGATAGGTTGTATCAAAAATACCCACAGCTTCAGCATCAAAACTAGTTTGACTACCTATGAGGATACTTGTTTATGGTATCTATAATATTAAAAAGTGCGGCGCCATCTATCTTTATGGCACCGCACTTTTTAATCGACTACTTGAGTAGCTGATTATTTAGGTAATCAATAAAAAACAACGAATGGTGTTAATTCATGATGTTGTTATTTTTTTTCTAAATTTTCATTGATCAACTGCTGCTGGAAAGAAGGGCGGCTTCTGTCACTGTCTCCAGCTTGGGTTTTAAGTTTAATGAGTTTCTTTTTTAATCGACTAATGTCTTTTACGTATCGCTTGTCATTGATCGCATTATGTGTTTCCATAGGATCTTTTTGTAGGTCATAAAATTCCCAAGCTGGCGCTGTAGTTTTTTTATCACTGCCTGTCATTTCCAATGGTTGTCCATAAAAATAGATGAGTTTGTAGCGTTCGTCACGCACACCAAGATGAGCCGGGCGTATAGGAGCATGTTGCCAATATCGGTAATACATAGATTTACGCCAATTGTTTGGTTTGTGGCCCGCTAGGTTTTTGCGAAAACTCTCTCCCTGTATATACGCAGGTTTTTTTATGCCGGCATAGTCTGCAAATAGCGCTGCAAAGTCAATATTAAGGATCATATCATCAATTATACTACCTGCCCTAATTTCCCTTGGGTAGCGGATCACAAAGGGCATGCGTAGCGATTCTTCATACATCAGACGTTTGTCCATAAAATTATGTTCCCCCAGAAAATACCCTTGGTCGGACGCAAGGATGATCACCGTGTTTTCGTCAATTTTGGCTGTTTTCAGATAACGCATAATTTTTCCAAGATTATCATCTACACCTGCGACACAACGCAAATAATCCTTCATGAGTTTTTGATAGATTTTTTTGCGGGCGTCGAGTGCACTCATGCCTTTGGTAGAGAAGGGAAGATCGGGGTAGGAAGTCCAGAAGGGGCCTGTGGACGCTTGTTCGTAACGGTTGCCGAGCTCTTCGAGCGGCTGGCCTTCAAAGGTCCGTCCGGTTGTCGTTGCGCCGGAATCCAGAAAAGTTGCAGGATAGGGGAATTCAATACCCTGATACAAGTCCTTGAATCTGTCTGCGAAGTCAAAAGGTTCATGGGTTGCTTTGTAATGACACATCAAAAAGAATGGTTTGTCAGGATTGCGCTGGTACAACCAGTCAAGGCTCAGCTGTGTTGTAATATCATCTACATAACCTTTGTATGGCGTGCCAGCCTCTTCATTGTCATTCCAATTATCTTTGGAAAGGTATGTTGGATTATGATAAACTCCATGTCCTGGCAATACCTTAAAATCATCAAATCCTGAAGGTTTCTTTTTAAGATGCCATTTCCCGAAAACAGCCGTTTGATAGCCAGCATGCTGTAGGTCTTTGGCGATATTCGCTCTGTTTGGATCCAGTGCATCATCTAGGGTATAAACTTGGTTTTTATTACTGTATTGCCCTGTAAGAATGGCTGCTCGGCTAGGTGTGCAGATGGAATTTGTACAGAATGCGTTGTTGAGTATCGCACCCTGTTTGGCAAGACTATCAATGTTTGGATTCTTTACAATATCTTTTAAAATTCCACCATAAACACCCCAAGCTTGCGCAGTGAAGTCGTCAGTTAAAATAAAGATAATGTTTGGGCGAGTTTTGTTGTCGATTTTCTGCTGGGCTTGTGTTATAAATGGTAGTAAGCTACAGATAAACAAAAATAGTTTTTTATTCATGTATATTCTCCTTGTGTGTGCTATGTAATTCCGCGAAATGCACCGACAGTACAGATACTGGTTTAGGTTCCGTTCAGCGTTGCATAACAAAGCTACCAAATTCCAGCCATATTCATACTGCTATCGCCAAAAGTCCGCATCGATTCTGCATTGACTCCAGCTTTTCCCGTTCTTTTAGTCATCTATACCTTTTCCCTCCAAAATATGCTGATAATATTTTTCAATCCTTGCTTCACGAGTTTTTGCCTGTTTTGCCTGATTGAAATAAAATAGATATCCTTTTTGACGACCAGGAGTTAGGGATAGAAATGCATTTTGGAATTCCTTATCCTCATTTAAGGCTTTCGCGAATTCTTCGGGAACGGGGTAGTCTTCCGTTTTTCGCATGTTGACTTTTGCACCAGACTTTTCAATCGCCACAGCCTCCTGGATATAATTTACGATGGTCTCCCTTAGGTTTGCAATTTGTTCGATATGTGTAAACCTGAGTTGTCTGCCTGACTGGACGTTTTCAGTCTGTTGAATTAATAGCTGTTTTTTGTCTTTTAGTAGGGCGCCTTTGTGAAATAATAAGGCACAGTAATCTTTAAATCCGTGGATCAAGACAATATTTTTCCCTTCAAAGGTATAACAGGGGTGCATCCATTTGTAATCCTCTACGAGCGATTGGTTTTCTACGACAATTTCCCGTAATAAATTGAATTCTTCGTTCCATTTTTTTGAATTCTCGAAGAAATGTTGTGCTTTTAGGTTCATATTCTATTGTGGTTTATATAATCGAAGATTAGGTAAATTTGATTGCGATTTCCTGAAGCCTGTTATGTGCGATATTGATGCCTTGAGCAAAGGGCATCTGAAGAAGCTGATCGCGGAATCCGACAGATTGAAATACAATGTGCATGAGAAGTTTGCTGCTATTGTCGGTTAGTTTTTCGAAGCTCAGATATTCCAATTGTACCGGAAAGGGGCTGTCTTCCATTTCGAATGTTCTTGTGATTTTCTCATTGGGAATAAATTCGTGTATTGTTCCGTTCGCTTTAAATACAACATGGTTGTCGTGGGAAGTTTCGAAGGCATAAGAACCATGCTTTTTATTTTCCCATTTTAAAACCTTGGTTCCCATCCATTGTTCAAAGATTTCAGGTTGTTCATATGCTTTGAATAACAGTGTTAGCGGTAAGTCAAATTCTCTGGTGATCAAAATCTCCTGTTTACCCTCTTCGGCATGGATTTTTGTTTTCTTTTCCATCTTATTTGTCTTTATAATTTTTCATAATTTCTTCCAATTTGTTAAATCGCACATCCCACATGTCGCGGAAAGGTTCAATAAAATCAGCTATTTCTTTCAATTTTGATGGATTGAGCTGATAGTAAATTTCACGGCCATTTTGCTCGGATTTCAGTAGCTCGCATTCGCTTAGAATCTGCAGGTGCTTAGAGACTGTTGGTCTTGCGGTATTAAAGTTTGCAGCGATAGCTCCTGCAGTCATAGCTTGTGAAGCCAGAAGAAGAAGTATAGCTCTTCTGGTTGGATCGGCAATAGCTTGAAAAACATCTCGTCTTAAATTCATTATGAAGTTATTTAGCTACAAATATATATGTTGCCGTTTAACTATACAAGTGTTTTTTTTATATATTTTTTTTGAATCTCGTTTTAAACTTAGCGAAAGCGGGTGACTAAATATGTATAGACTATATCACCTTAGGAGGTGTAAAAGGAGGGGGCTTTTTTCTTACGTATGGACATTTGCTTCTATGTATGTACAATATATTTATTTGCAGGTGTTCAAAAGTGCTAATAATAATTATTGTTGGATAAAACTATTTGTTCTGAGGGAGACAGTGAGTAGTAAAAATGCGGTTATTAGCCTATTTATCTAGTAAATACAATGCAACCGCTTGCTTTAATTTTTTTCTTAAAAAAATAAGAAAAGATTTGAAATTAAAATTTTAATATGTAACTATGTATATACAAATTGAAATTATTTTCATACAAACCAAGTTAAACTAACCAAAATTATGAGCCAAAGTATCATTTCTTACTTTAGGGTGCGTGCTCTCCTCTGTCTATTTTTGATGGGGATTTATGCGCAATTATGCAATGCTCAGTCAGGCAGTTTTACAATTAAGGGGAAAGTGAAAGATCAAGCCGGTAAAGGCTTGTCTGGTGTAAGTGTATTATTGAAAAATAGCAAGACTGGAGCGACGACTGACTCCATCGGGAGTTACACGATTAAAGTACCGGAGGCTAAAGGCACTCTTATTTTTTCCTTTGTAGGGTTTATGGGAACCGAAGAGGAAATCAAGGGACGCAATCAGATTGATGTTACCTTAAAAGACAATCAAAGTGAATTGGGGGAGGTTGTTGTTGTGGCCTATGGGCATCAGAAAAAGGAGAGTATGGTCAGTTCGATTACGACGATCAATCCAAAAGAACTCAAAGGGCCAACGAGCAATCTGACCACCATGTTAGCAGGAAGGTTATCCGGTGTAATTGCATACCAACGTAGTGGTGAGCCCGGCGCGGATAATGCGCAGTTTTTTATCCGTGGTATCACATCTTTTGGTAGTGGAAAGGTAGATCCACTTATTTTGATTGATGGTATGGAATCTACGCCAACTGCCTTGGCTAGGCTCCAACCGGATGATGTCGCAGGGTTTTCTGTACTAAAGGACGCAGCAGCATCTTCATTATATGGCGCAAGGGGCGCAAATGGTGTCGTACTGGTTACGACAAAGACGGGCTCCGATGGAAAGACCAAATTTAACTTTAGACTGGAAAATTCAATCTCTACCAATACACAGAATTTTAAGCTGGCGGATAATATAACTTACATGAAGTTAGCGAATGAAGCTGTACTCACCAGAAATCCAATCGGTGAGCTACCCTATTCGCAAAATAAGATTGATCATACTATTGCGGGTAATAACCCCCTGTTATATCCCAATAACGATTGGATAGGCTTAATGATTAAAGACTACACCATGAATCAACGATTCAATTTTAATATGAATGGCGGGGGGAAGGCTGCTCAATATTATATTTCAGGAACGGTTAACCAAGATAACGGCATATTAAAAACAAATAAACAAAATAACTTCAATAATAATATTGACCTTAAAAGTTATGAAATTCGTTCCAATGTAAACGTGAAATTAACACCTACAACCGAAGGAGCGGTCAAGACATCCGGGAGCTTTGATGATTATACTGGTCCGATAGGCGGGGGCGGTTCAATTTTTAGGAGCACCTTAACTTCCAATCCGGTATTGTTTCCAGCATTCTTTCCCGCTTCGGATATGCCTCGGGTAAATCATCCTTTATTTGGCAATGCTGCTCTGGCAGAAGGAAAGTTTTATAATAACCCATACGCTTCTATGGTGTCTGGTTTCCAGGAGTATAATACTTCTACCTTAAATGTACAGCTGGAGATCAAACAGGACTTCAACTTCCTGACAAAAGGCCTGACTGGTCGATTGATGGCTTACACGCAACGTTATTCTCATTTTAATTTGACCCGTCAGTACAGCCCATTTTTTTATCAGGCCAATCCAACAAATGCCAATGAAAAGGGGTATAATTTGTCATTACTGAATGAGAAAACAGCTACTGAATACCTAAATTATAGTGAGGGTGTTAAAATTGTAAATACAAATACGTATGCTGAAGCAGCAGTTAATTATAATCGCACGTTTAATGAAAAGCATAATATCAGTGGTCTGTTGATTACGATTATGAGAAATTACCTGAACGGTAATGCAGGAAACCTTCAGGCTTCTTTGCCATTTAGAAATCAGGGGCTGTCCGGAAGATTTACCTATGATTACGATAACCGTTATCTGCTCGAAGCCAATTTTGGTTATAACGGTTCGGAGCGTTTTGCTAAAAAGCAACGCTTTGGTTTCTTTCCATCCATTGGCGTGGGATGGAACCTGAGTAATGAAGCTTTCTTTAGGCCAATTGCCCCTATAATTACAAGAATGAAATTGCGGGCAACATATGGTTTTGCGGGAAATGATCAGATAGGAAAACCCGAAGACCGATTTTTCTACCTTTCAGATGTCAATCTAAATAATGCTGCGAGAGGCGCTTTTTTTGGTGAAGATTATGGCTATTCAAGACCTGGAGTATCTGTCTCAAGGTATGCTAATGACGACATTACTTGGGAAAAGGGAAATACAACCAACATTGGGCTGGACTTAAGTATATTAAATTCATTAAATGTTGTGGTAGAAGTGTATAAGCAACGTCGGAGCAATATCCTGATGGAAAGAGTTTATATCCCGACGACAGTTGGTTTAGAACCTAAAATTAGTGCAAACGTGGGAAAGGCAGAGGGTAAGGGCGTAGACGTATCGATGGATTATCATAAAACTTTTGGAAGTGCCTGGCTACAGGCGCGGGGTACATTTACCTATGCGACCAGTAAATTACTGGTCAATGAGGAACCCGATTATCAGGAAAACATGTACTATCTATCACGCGTTGGGCATTCATTGGCGCAGAATTATGGTTTTATTGCCGAACGATTATTTGTTGATGATGAGGATGTTAAAAGTTCGCCGAGGCAAAACTTTGGCGAGGTGAGAGGCGGAGATATCAAATACCGCGACTTGAACGGTGATGGTGAAATAACTAATCTAGATATGGTTAATGGCTTGGGGCATCCGGTTACACCAGAGATTACCTATGGTTTTGGTTTTTCTTTAGGCTACAAAAATTTCGATATCAGTGCTTTTTTTCAAGGGTCGGGAAGATCTTCCTTATTTATAAATCCTGAAGCAATTTCACCATTTATACTTAGTGGCGGAATGCAAAGTGGACTCTTGGACGTAATCGCCAAAGATCATTGGTCGGAGGACAACAATAACTTATATGCGTTTTGGCCACGCCTCAGCGCGACTGGGAACGAAAACAACAACAAGCCTTCTAATTGGTGGATGCGCAATGGATCTTTCCTTCGCTTGAAAACAGTGGAAATTGGATACAACCTACATGAAAAAATCGCGAAAAAATTTGGCTTAGGAGGTATGCGAATCTATGCCAACGGAAGCAATCTCTTTTTGGTTAGTGCCTTCAAAATGTGGGATCCGGAGCAAGGAGGAAATGGTCTGGGTTATCCGCTTCAAAAAGTATTTAATATAGGAGTAAACGTTCAATTAAACTAATCATGAAACAGTCTAATTTTGTACGCAGAAATATTGGGAAATGTTGCCTATTTATCATTGTCTTAATGATCTCAGGTTGTAAAAAAAGCTTCCTGGATGTCGTGCCTGATAATGTCGCGACCATAGATCATGTCTTCGCAAATCGTATTGAAGCCGAGAAATATTTATTTACCTGTTATTCTTATCTACCACGGGAGGGAAACCCAGACATGAATCCGGGTTTTAATGGCGGCGATGAAACCTGGACCTATTGGCCGATGACGCTTGATTTCTTTTCATTGGATTCCTATGAAATTGCAAGGGGATTACAGACTAAAGTTAACCCAAAGATGAATTATTGGGATGGGTATGATAGCCGCTCGCTATGGACAGGAATATGCAATTGTAATATTTTCCTGGAAAATGTGGATAAAGTAGTTGACCTAGAGCCCTATGTAAAGGATCGTTGGGTAGCTGAAGTGAAATTCTTGAAAGCCTATTTTCATTGGTATCTGTTTAGGATGTATGGTCCTATTCCGATTCTTGATAAGAATTTCTCCACTACCGCGACACCAGAAGAAGTAAAAACATATCGCCAGCCAGTCGATTCTGTTGTCAATTATATTTCAAATTTAATTGATGAGGCATCTTTCGGAAATGTCAATGTCGGTCTACCTGCTAAAATAAATAATCGCTTTACTGAGCTTGGTCGTGTGACCAAGGTCGCGGCACTGTCTATCAAGGCAAGGTTGCTGGTTACTGCAGCGAGTCCACTGTTTAATGGAAATACAGATTATATTAATCTAAAAAACAAGGATGGAAAAGCATTATTTAATCCAGTCTATGATGAAAAGAAATGGGTAAGAGCGGCTGAGGCTTGTAAAAAAGCCATCGATATGGCATTGGAATCGGATGTTGCTTTATATCGTTTTGTTCCGAAGGCAGGAACGTTGAATGAAGATACGCAGATTGAAATGAACATTCGCAATGCAGTCTGCGAAAAATGGAACAAGGAGCTGATCTGGGGGGCAACCTCCGATGGGTCACCCACCTATTGGATACAGCTTTTTGCTTGCCCCCAGCTAGATCCCAATAATATTAGCAGGGAGCTCAAAGGTAAATATGCACCTACACTGAAAATGGCGGAATTGTTCTACACCAAAAATGGTGTTCCCATAGAGGAAGACAAGAATTGGGATTATGCAAACCGATATGAACTAAAAACTGTAACAGCCCAGGACAAGGGTATGCAAGAGGGCTACCAGACCGTTGCTTTACATTTTGGCCGCGAACCACGATTTTACGCTGATATTGCATTTGACGGTTCTAAATGGCTGATGTCAAATAAAGAATATGAGATCAAGAGCAAATCGGGTGAACATAGTGGTAAAAAACAGCCCCGTATGTATTCCATCACAGGTTATTATACAAAAAAGCTTGTCAACTGGAATCTGGTGGCAACAGAAACTTCAACTACCGTGGAATCGTACCCTTGGCCTATTATGCGTCTGGCAGATCTTTATCTGCTCTATGCTGAGGCATTAAACGAAAGCGGAAATTCGAAAGCAGCATTGCCCTATCTCAACCAGATCCGCGAGAGAGCGGGACTTAAGTCCATAGAAGAATCGTGGATGGCATATTCCAAACGACCAGATAAATACACAACTGTAACTGGGCTGCGGGAGATTATTCATCGTGAACGTGGTATTGAGATGGCTTTTGAAGCGAGTCGTTTTTGGGACCTAAGACGATGGAAAACAGCCTCAAAACTGCTCAATGAACCCGTTTATGGCTGGAATATTACACAAGAAACAATAGAGGAGTATAACACAAGAGTGTTTTTGTTCAATCAGGGATTTATTGCTCCACGCGATTATTTGTGGCCTATCAATGATTATGCGCTTCAGATCAATCCCAATTTGGTCCAAAATACAGGTTGGTAAAAAATAAAAAATTGATATTCAATTCAAATAATAAGGATAATGAAACAGATGATATATAAGTTCTTGTTCGGGGTGTTATTGCTGTCTATGTATGCCTGCAAACAAGATGAAATAGGTGCTATTCAGAATGATGGAATAGCCCCAGGTCCGGTCAACAATGTAAACGTGAAAAATTTAAATGGTGCAGCAGAAATTACTTACGAGATTCCCAAAGATCCAGATCTGCTTTATGTCAAGGCAGCTTATACTGCGCCAAATGGTGAGGTTCGGGAGACAAAGATCAGTAAACACAAAAACACAGTACTGGTAGAAGGATTCGGCGATACGAAGGCTTATGTTGTAAGCTTAACTGCTGTAGATAAAGGGGAAAACGCCTCGGCAATAGTTGACGTTACAGTAAATCCCAAGGAACCACCAATGAAGTTAGTCAAAGAGACAATCAAAGTAACGCCAGATTTTGGAGGTATCAACATCAGTTATGAAAATGTGACTGCTGCCAATATGGCCATTGTTGTACTGACCAATGATTCATTGGGGCAGTTTGTACCTGTCAATACCCATTATACCAACTTAAAAAAGAGCGTCTTTCCGACAAGAAACCTGAAGGCTGAGGAGGCTAGATTTGGTGTTTTCGTACGTGATAGATGGGGCAATCGTTCGGATACATTGTACCTCAACTTAACCCCATATTTTGAAACTAAGCTGGATCGGACGAAAATGAAAGGCCTTAGGTTACCAACAGACGCAGGATTAGACTATGGCGGGACAATGGCGGGACTTTTTGATGGAAATGTAGGGGATGGTACGTTCTATCATTCGGATAATAATGCAAAGATGCCACAATGGTTTACGGTTGATCTGGGTGTCACCGCAAAGTTGAGCCGTTTGGTTTACTTTATGAGGCAGGCATTCTATTATGGTCTGCATAATCCACGCGAGATAGAAATATGGGGTTCAAATGATCCTTCAGCGGATGGAAGTTTTACGAATTGGGTATTGCTGACAAAATACACCGCAGTGAAACCCTCGGGATTACCAGAAGGACAACTTTCGCAAGCCGATAAGGCCGCTGCGGAGGCTGGAGAATCAGTTCCCATTCCCAAAGAGGCACCCAAAGTACGTTATATCAGGTTCAAAACACTGAAAAATTGGAGTAATGGCACTTATGTCAATTTCAATGAACTGGAAGCTTGGGGTGATCCAAGATAATTAACAGAGTTTATAATATTAAGCAGAACAAAATGAAATTTAAATATATTGTTGAATGCTTGGCTTTTCTCCTAGGTATAGCTGCTTTTTCATCCTGCAGAAAAGGAGATGAGTACAAGAAATTTTTTGGAGATGGAGAACTGATCTATGCCAGTAGGGTAGATAAGGTCATTGTGCATCCCGGAAATAGAAGGATATTGCTCTCTACTATACTTTCAGATGATCCATTAGTATCCAAAATTAAGGTCTCCTGGAATGAGGGTAAGGATTCTCTTGTACAAACAATAATACGGGAACCTAAGAAAGATACCTTAAATTTAATGATCAATAATCTGGATGAGGGTGTTTATAATTTTGTCATGCATACGTATGACGATAAAAATCGCTCTTCCGTCGCATTGAATGTGTCGGGGACGGTTTATGGTGAGAGCTATAGCAGTTCTTTGGGAAATAGAAGGTTAAAAGCACTTAAATATGGTGCCGGCGAAAATATCCTTAATTTCTCCTGGGCGAGTCCTAATCTTGATGATATCGGTGTTGAGCTGCTGTACAAGCACAAAGATGGTACTATGCGAACCAAGATGTTTCTGTCAAATAAAGTTGATACAACTTTAACAGATTTTGACGCAAATACAAATTTTAGATATAGGACACTATTTAAACCAGATTCAAATGCTGTGGATACTTTTTCAGTAGCTTATGTCGAACTTGTGGTTCCCGGATTTGAACGCGAGCTTGATAAGTCTAAGTTTAAGGAATATGTGCTTCCTACGGATGCTACTACCAATCATGGATGGGTGATGCCTAATATGTGGGATGGCAATTACGACAACGGTTTTGCGACAATTAACCGGATGCCGCAATGGTTTACATTTGATACTGGAGTTTTGGCTTCACCAAGTAAATTCAAGATCTGGCAGGCTGCAGACAGGATTTATGCGCAGGAAAATATGCGGAAATTTGAAATCTGGGGCAGCGACAAACCTGCGCCTGACGGTAGTTGGGACAACTGGACAAAGTTGGCAAGCTGCGAATCGCGCAAGCCATCAGGCTTGCCTGGCATAGAAAAAAATGATGCTGATATTGCCTTTGCGAAGGCCGGCGAGGACTTTGTTTTGTCAGAGGGTTTACCCAAGGTGAGGTACATCCGCATCAAGGTGCTGGAAACATGGGGCAAGGCTAACTTTGCCACAATAGGCGAACTGAATGTATATACCAAAGACAGGAATAAATAAAAAGTTTAAATCAATTATAATTATCAGATGCAAATGAATGTAAAAATGTTAGTGCTAGTGGGTCTATGTGCTTTTACCGGGAGTAAGAGCAGTTATGGACAGGATGGGAAAGCCGTGAAGAACTCGGGAAGAGTTGAAATTAAACCCAAAGCGGATGTTGTAAAAACAATGGCGGAGCAATTGGTTAAAAAAGGTTTCACCGCTGGTGATGGCTATGGTGAAGTCTGGATAAGAGACCTGAATACTTTTGTCACCGTTGCCAGTACAGTTAATGATAAAGAGTTAATAAAAAAGCATTTGCTTACTTTTTTTCAGTTTCAACAACCTGATGGCGGTATTCTAGATGGCTATGTACCTGTAAAGAAAGGCGCCGTTCCTTACAATTATTATCATTCCGCGTTAGCGCCGGAGTATGCCGGACATAAGAATACGGTTGAGACTGATCAGGAAACTTCATTGATCCAAGCAGTGGCAAAATATGTCAGAAGTACTGGAGATAAAAGTATTTTGAATAATAAGATTGGTGGAGTTTCTGTACAGAAGGGGCTTGAGCGGGCAATGGATTTTCTATTGACCAAAAGGTATAATGAAAAATATGGATTGTTATGGGGAGCGACAACTGTCGATTGGGGTGATGTCCAACCGGAACACGACTGGGGGGTCGTTTTAGATGAAAATTCCCACCTGACACTTGATATCTATGATAATGCGATGTTTATCATTGCCATTAATGATTTTCTGGAGATTGCCGACCTGAGCAAGGCTGAACAGAAACATTGGAAGGATATTAAAGACAAGATTGCGAAGAATGTCCGTAAGCACCTTTGGGATAAAAAGAAGGAGAAATTTATACCACATATTTATCTGAACGGTTCACCTTTTCCAGATTCATTCAATGAGTCCGAAATATACTATCACGGCGGAACAGCTGTGGCGATAGAAGCGGGATTGCTCAGTAAGGCTGAGGTAAAAGTGGCGTATAGAAAGATGCAGGACAATGTCAAGAAAGCAAATGCGGCAACCATAGGATTGACAATTTATCCTGTATATCCACAGGGCTTCTTTAAAAACGGTGGTATGGGACCATATTCCTACCAGAATGGCGGTGACTGGACCTGGTTTGGTGGACGTATGATCTCACAACTGATCCGTTATGGTCTTATTGATGAAGCCTGTGAGGCACTTGAACCAATGTTAGATCGTGTACTTAAAAATAAAGGTTTTTATGAGTGGTACACGCCAGACAACAAACCACAGGGTTCGGCTAGTTTCAGGGGAGAAGCTGGTGTTTTGTGGACCGCAATTACCGATCTTGAGAAAAAAAGGAGTTAATAGTGTCGAAGCACTAACGGAGCGACTATCCAAAAAGCAAATATTGGCATATAAGACCCGATAAAACTTTGGAACCTCAGTCTAATGAATGTATAAGGTTCAAGTTCTTAATGAATTTGGACCTTATTCTATTTTACCCAAATGCGAATAGACGCGAAATTGTAGCGAATTTAAAATGGTTCTAGACGAATTGGAGTTGGCTTATAAATTTGAGGGTAATAGTTTTAATTTAGTACTATAAATTATATGACAACTTTATGAATACGCATTTATCCTATATTAAAAAATTAACTATTCTGGGGACAAAAACCTTATTTAAGTGCTATTTGTTAGCTATTCTGTCAACAGTATTGTATCTCATCGTCGGATATCTACTGCTCAGGAGCAATGCAGATGGCGTCTTCTTTTCAATGACCGGGTCAATAAAGACCGTTGGAAAGTTCCTGTGGTTGATCGGGTTGATCTTGTTGCCGATCTTACTCTTCTTATTTATCAATAAATATGTTTTCTCGACTGTAGCCAGTAAGGTTGTAGAAGAGTGGCAAGATGATTTAATTATTCCTGCTTTGGACAGGGTATTACTTGTTTTTCAGTCCAATCAGCCTGATCTTATTCAGAATGCGGGCGATTATACTTTTGCGAAACTCAAGTTGATCAATGAAGTGAAAAACACAAGGATTGAGAATCCATGGATCAAGCGTATTGTGGTATTTGGCCTAAACAAGATAAGTTTTGACAGCTTAGATCTCGATAATAATAACAACTTTTATGATATTGTGAAGTCCAAATTTATTGCTGTATTGGACATGCTGACTGAGGCTGACAATAGACCTTTTTGGATCTGCATCGCTATTCAATGGTTGATTATTCTGTTTATTTGGTTTGCTGGTTCGGATGCTTCATTAATTGGTCAATAAATTGGCCATAAAGCCGATATAAGATGAACCGTTTTTCTTCAAATAGATCAAAGTTGAAAGGTACACTCAATGGAATTAGTGAAAAGCTCAATAAGGAGATCGTGACCTGTAAACAAGTTAAAAAAACAGATATATGAATGAGACTATTATAGAATTTGACAGCAAAAAGCGCCTGAAATTAGTCGTGTTCGGTGTTGTGTTTACTGTCGCAACGTTGGCCTTTGCTTATTACATTTTCTTCGTTGCTCAAAGAATAAATATAACCTTTGGTACATTGATGTTAATGATGGGCTGCCTTGGTTGTTATGGTTTAATTTCCGGTACAAAGAGCATGTTTGATAAAGACCGAACAGGCCTTATTTTGAATGCGGATGGTATCCATTTTAAGGGAACGCATCTGGGGAAAGCGATTGGCTTAATAAAATGGAATGCAGTGCAGTCTGTATCGGAGGGAATTGCCCATCGTGCTCCATTTGTCTCTTTGAAATTGCGGAATCCAGAAGATCATATTCAAAATCTTTCATCGCAGTTGCAACAATTTGTTATCAGCAATGGACTAGTCGTGACAGCTGATCAATTGTCTGTTGATTTCAATGAACTTAAAAATCTGATCGCAGATTACCATCAAAGGTATCGCCAATAATGGATAGTGTGATTAGCCAATGCTGGGCAGTAATTTTGATAAATAATAGCTTTAGGAAATGAAAAAAGTATTTGTAGTCATGTTATTCTTGCTGTTCGCTCAGGTTGGCCTGTGGGCTAGCGAATGCTATCATTACCATACAAAGAAAAATTATAAAATTGTTACTCTAAAAGGAATACCTCAGTTGCAGATTACTATAATGGATCCTAACGGGATTAGTATGGCAGATCAACAACAGATTCCTATCCTGCAGGTGGGCAATGATATTAAAATTGTTGATCGAAATAGACACAATATGCTTCTTGCTGATCATCAGGCATATTATCTACTCGCTGCAGAATTCTATGATGTCGATCGTGTAACACCTGTAAAAATTGCAGATAGAAAAGATGTGAAAAGTACATTTGACGCAGATCTACTTTATATGCATGGAAAATGGTTTTCTTTTTCCTTTGATCCATACGCAAAAAAAATAACCAAGACAGCAACTAAGTTGTTTCCTGACAAACCTATTGTACTCGCTCAATTCCAAAACCGTAGATACCTGCTCAAGGACGATAAACATGTCTATTGTTATGAGGGGACACAATTAACAACTGAAATAATATCGGGGTTGAACGCCGCGACCATACAATGCCTCAGACTAGAAAATAATGAGGATAAATATTTGCTTACGGATGGGAATACGGCCTACATTTATGATGTCAGTATTTTTGATCAAATAGATATTACCGAATCGCTTCTGAGTCTTGATCTGAAACGGCCGTTTACAATTAAAGAGGTGGCGCAAAACTGGCTGAATTCGTTTGTTGATTTTAATGATGGAAATATCTGGTGCTATATTTCTGCGGGTCTGGATCTACAAGACGGTACAACTGCTTACTTGTATCCAGTAAAAGCACAATGGCTGAATAAACAGCATGAACTTATTGACAAAGAAGGTAAGATATATTATAATGGTTGGGATTTGATCAATGATCAGCCATCAATGAACCTGACCGCTGTTGCACAGCCAAGCTTATTGGAGATTACCACCTTTGGATTCTATTTTGATGGCATAGCTTTTTATAAAGACAAAGATGGAGCGGGAACATTAGAGCCTGTGACTTGGCTCAGTAAAGACAGCAAGTTTGTCAACGGGGTCTATTCCTATCAAAAAGGAATTCCCAATTTCTTTGATGATGATAGGCAATTGGTATTTGACGATAATACCTTGGCGAAGAAAAGAACAATAGCACATCAGTCCGCTTTAAATGATCTGAAACTAGCCTACGCCTATGACGATAAATTGCTGATAGAAGATAGAGAGATTCCCAATAGTGCAGATCGCGAAAGCATGGAATTGCTCGGTTCTACAGTGGATGTCATTGAAGGTTGTGATGGTGGCAAGGGGCAGATACCAGTGGTGATTGAATATAACTATTTTTTTCGGGACAAAAATCATATCTATGGTTACCACTCTGGTGACCAGACGTTGACACTGATTAAGGCTATTGCACCTCATACCATAGAAAAAGATAATTATGAGAAGTTGAGGGAATTACAGAAAAAAATGAAAAATTGATGCGTTGCCACTCTTATTCTTTAATTTGAAATGCCACCATTGCTAAATTGGCCTGAGATAGGTTGACTTCTTTAGGTTGTCCAACTGTATTGGCATAAAAAAAATGGACGTTATTTATTCGAAACCTATTTTAATTAAAAATTGCGAAATAAGAGAAATAAAAGGGACTCACAATTTGAGTATAGGATATTCTAGAAGCTTTTTTACCCCGAGGATAAACGCAATAGAGTAGCGATGCAGCTATTAGATAGTAACGGCAGGAAATTAAGGTAAGAATGGAGTGAAGTAGGACTTGGGGATGTCTACTGTCAAACTTCGGCTGGTATATGGACTCGATGGGGACCAAGTTAAGACCAAGTTAAGACCAAGTTCGTCCTGTAGGTAGATTCAGTGCACAGTGAGTCCACCTTGAGTCCACCTTTCATGGTGCTTTCACGGTACGTGCACATTTTTTACAAGTCGGGAGCAGGGCGAGCATGGGGCGAACTTGCCCATAAGCTATTTACAACAAGGTCCCTTGAAAATTGCAATATTTATAATTGTCATTTTACTCAAATTTGAAATTTATTAAAAATAAATAAGATGCTTGACATCAGGTTTTTACCGTCGTATCTTTAGGTATGGGAATAAATGATAATGGATTTATCAGAGGCCTGGTTGGCCCCCTGGTGAATAGAAAAGTTGGCAACAAAAACTACCTGCAAAGCAGACCATATCGCGTCAAACAGACGGATGATACCAAAAGAGCAGGTAAAGATTTTGGTAAGGTAAGCCGCGCGGGTGCATTGATTCGGATGTGTTTTGGGGAAGTCCACCAGGATCTCCATGATGGGCAGATGGGCAATCGCTTAAATAGGCAGATCTATCGTGCAATAAAGACAAATCTTGATTGTGAAAAGGGAAACCGTACGCTGAGTAACTGCGTATTGGATCGTTTGGTAAATTTTCAGTTCAATGAAAATTGTCATATGCAGGATTATCTTTTTATTGATCCGGTAATCTCGCTGAACAAGAGGAAGGATCTTAAAATATCATTTCCGCAGTTTGATATCAAAAGAGCACTGGTACTTCCTGAAAAATGCAATGCGGTAGTATTTAAATTTAAAGCGTTGTCATTCGATTTCGATGAGCTTGGGCCTATAGAAATAAATGATGTGGAGTGGGAATACGATATTAAATATAGAGAGCAAGCGATATCAGAAAAGACCTTGACTGTCAAATGTGGTGACTTTGTAGGTACCTCTATATTTGTTGGATTTACCATGCTGTATCTGGAAAAAGATAGCCGCCGGTCGAATGTACTCAATAAAATAGATTTTAATCCAGCTTCGATTCTAGCCGCTTTTCAGCTATATTAAAGATATGGTGAGCAGCATACCAGATGCTGTAGTGGATACAACTGAATTTATTGTTGATCCGAAAAAATAATCAGAAAAACGATGTAAACAAATAGAAGCAGTCTCCCAATTGTGCTGAAGAACAATTTCGGAGACTGCTTCATATTTAAAACTAAATAGGTACGCTACAGGACTTTGCTGCGAAAAAAAATACCGCGAGCCATACAAGTCCCTTAGCCAGGAAGAAGATAAATGCCCCCATGCCGGCACGCTTCAACCATTTTGATTTATTGTCTTTTCTATTGTCTTTTTGCTCCATGTGAAGGGTTAAACAATATTCAGCCTATTTAGTTTGAACTGGCAATAGGCGTGAATACTTCACCAAAGTTATAAAAAGTTTGGTTTGCAATTTCTACCGAACGGTCATAAGTTGCAGGATCCGCAGCATATTTATTCAATACTGCTGTAAAGCCAGCCCACATCTCACGGCTATTTTCACCGTAGCCTTCAAAGAAAGAAGTTCCCTTGTTGACGCCATATTTATTCAGCATCTGTACGATGTAGGGGCCACCCATGATCGATCCTTCCAGTACATATAATGACGCAAGGGCTTCCTGTACATTTGTTACTGCCGGAGCTGTTGCTTCTGGAAGATTCTCCACGTCACCTCCCAAGGCTTCAATATCACTTTTGATATAAGAAGAGTTGCGGCGTTCCGCCAGATCAGGTAATATTTCGGATGTAACAAAAGGAGCGATGCTATCTTCTACTGCACGGAAATAAGCGTAGAAACCTTTTAAAACTTCAGCATAATCTGCTTCAGAACGAATATTTTTCAATTGGCGCACGATCGTTCCTTCTACATTTTGGTGAGCAGCGTGCGTCTGCTCTTTGATATGTTGACTTAACATGTTCTTTCTTTTATTTATAACGATTCTATACAAAGATTCGTATTTATTTTCGATTTTTTATGCTGTTTTCTGATTTATCATCTATGAAAAACGACAGGATTTTTATTCAACAATTTTGATCGGATAAGCAAATTTAGGGGTGGATTGTGTATAAAAACGATTAATACGTACCCGTATGCTAACACCATTTTCTAAATCCGAACTAATGCCTACCGGGGCATCTTCCGGGATCTGTACTTTGATGGATTTTAAATCGTCTGAAATACCTACAAAGGTCAGTGACAGGCTATTGGGAGCACCATCTTCGGTATAACTTAGATTTACAACTCTAATATCGGACGTTTTGGTTAAATGTCTTGCAGGAAGTTCTATAATTTCACCTCTTTTGACTTGCCATTCTTTCGTATGGTTAAAATACACATAAGGAAGCGATTGATCGCTCGCAATGGTGACAAACTTTTTACTGCTTTTAACTGGCGTACGGAATTTGTTGATCACCTGTACGTAATAATCGCCAGCCGGAATACCTGAACCATCATACTGATCCACAAAAAAATCAATAAACCCACTTTGCACTTTATTCAGCATGAGTTTATAACCTTTGTTTTGATCATTGACAAGGTATAGACTGTCGCTGCCATCCAGGGCAAGGTTACGCATTGGTATAGAAAAGTTGCTTTGGCCAACAAGGGCAGTAATCTGTGTGTCTTCGTCTTGAAAAGAAGGTAATAATGCCCCATTCGATAGTTTGACCGTATAGGTCTTGATGGTGCCGTCCTGAGCCTTTACTTGATATTGAGCGCCGTCTTTGAGCGCAATTGCAGCTCCCGAGGCCGGGCTAATGCTTGCATTTTTTGAAATGTTGATAATAGGGGCGACTGTTTCAGGAATAGGCCATTCAGTAGAGCCAGGCCAGGAAACATAAATATTTTCGCCATCCACCGCAGCGACAATAGTATCCTTTCCTCCATTGTAAGGAATTTTGAATGCAGTAATTTCGGTATAGGGGGTCGGAGCGATTTCATACTCCTTCTTGCAAGCTGAAAACACGGTGATTCCCATCATCAGCAACAGGGCAGGAATGCGATATAATGTATTTATTTTTTTCATAGTTATGGTGACTTTCTATCGTCAAATGATATTTCCATAGATGAAAAGCAGATGCAATTCATGAATAGGATAATATGTATAATTAGTTATTGTATATAATTCGAATAGGATTCTTTAAAGTTACCTCACGACTGTAGTAGCGCAATTTGACATAGTAATCACCTGCCGCTGGTACCTTGTTATATTTTAGCGAACTGCCACTACCCGTTATACGTCCCTCAATGGAATTTAATGGTAGTTGCATGTAGGCATTGCCAACATTCGGAGGGATACCTGTAGTCAATTGTGTAAAATGATATTCCTTGCCATTCTTGTCCACTAGACTTGCACGAGCTATCGTTAAGTCAGTTTCATAAATTCCGAAGAATGGATAGTTCGGTTGAACGGTATTGACATCAATAAAATTAAAGACATAACCGTATGTCTGATCATATACAACAGGAGTATTTGGATCGGAACTAACCTCTTGTACATTGAGTACCGGCTGGTTACTTTTGACAATCAATGAATAGGTCGCGGTACTGCCATCTGTGGCTGTAACGGGGTATTGAATGGTACGACCATTGGCGAAATAGCCCATCATATTGGTGATCAGCGTATCCGAACCTTGCTTTAGCGTAGCGCCTGTGGCGACTTTTATTTCAGGCTCCAGACTGGTCATATAAAGTCCTTCGGGCAGTGTGACCGTAATTGTTTTATCATCGTTGTTAATGGCGCCGATGACTTCTTTGCTGGTATTAACGATCTTAAAACTGCTGATTCGAGCCATACTTTCCTGTTCATAAGGTTGAGTTTCGGTTTTCGTACAGGAGCTGGTCAATAGGCCACTTAGTAAAACGACTGTGGCGATTTTAAATTTTTGTGAGGTTAATAACTGATTTTTCATCTTGGTTTGGAAAGAATCCAGTACCAGCAGAGCTGGTACCGGATTTAAAATTTACAATTCTTATCAAAAAATAAGGGATTTTAAACTTATTACAGTTTCTTATAATCGAAACTCATAAATGGAAAGTTTGTTGCTGCATAACTTGCATTTGGTGTTTCATCTTTATATACACTATTCAAACGTACTTTCCATAAATCACCGGTTGTTTTGTTTTCTAGAATGTAAGTTCTAGGCCCGTAGCTGCTCATAATGTGATTGCTTAGGTTATAGATGTACCAGCCAGCACTGCTTGGATTTCCTGTTCCATTTAGACTGTTAGAGCCAGCTACTCCAGTTGAAATGAGCGTTCCTGAAGTACTTGCTGTCACTGATTCAAATGCTGTATTTACATAATACAGGTTATATTTAGCCGTATTTACGGTCAAGCTTGCATTTGCTGTACCACTAAATTGAAAATCGTAGCTAGTGGATGTACCACCATCATTGGTAATCAAGTTGTAGTAATAAGTGCTTGCTGGATTTTTCCATTGTGTCGTATCCACCAAATCAGGCACTGTGCCTTGATGGAAGTTGCGTGCACCATAGGTGCCAGTTGCAATCGTTTTTAAGTACCCTTTTGTACCGGTTGCGGTAAAGTTTACTGTGCCTCCGATAGTTGTTGAAGGTGTAACTGCGCGTTTGCTGAGTGATTGTTGCTCTACATTTGGTGCAAGTGAATTGTCTTTGCTACATGATACTGTCATGCCAATCGCGGCAAGACCTAAGGCAACGGATAAAGTTGTGAATTTGATTTTCATTTCTTTTTCGTAATTTTGCCACTTCTACAGTGGGCTAGTTAATAAATATATGTTAATTAGTCAATTTGTTACCGGATGTACCTCGACCGTATATCCGGTTTTTTTTGAATAAGAATTGTACTATTTAGGGTTTTATCTCGAATGTCTTACTGCCTTTAGGCACAATGACATAATCAAAGGAGATAAATACGTGTGGTGAATCTTTAAGCCACTCCGCAGGGTTATACAGACCTTTGTACATAGAAACTGGTCTAATCTTCGCGTAATTACCCTTTGCCGTGCGAACGATCAAGGTTCGTGGTTTGATGACTTTACCATTGAGAAGGGTTAAACCCTTGCCAAGTGCGTAAGCCACATGCTCGTTCTGAACAGCATGTTCACGAACCAAACGACCATAAAAGTCATACAGTAACCAGCCGACACCGTTTCCTTCGTCACCATTTTGATCCATTCCTATCGCATCGCCAATAAGTTTAAACTCAGAATCAGCCGGTACTTCTGTTACTTCGTCAAAATCTTTTTCAACGATCAGGATGCCACCGGTGGCATTATTGCCATAACCGAAATTGCTGCTGTTTGATCCGTTATTCCCAGAGACATGGCTATTAAAGATATTGCTAAAGGCAATGTCCCAGTTTCGAGTTTGACGATTTGTTTCCGGTACGCCTTTATTGGTCTCCAAGCTATAATACACAGTCGGTGCAGCATTTTGGCCATCATTTTTGTCTGTAGCAGCGAAATCGCGTACCGTGATCAATTTATTGTAAAGACCCGTATTGCTTTCTTCTTCTTTTGGTGGCTCGACAATAGGTTCTACTGTTGAATCTGATTTGCTGCAAGCAGTATTGATTGCCAGACCAATGCAGAGCAATGCAATATACTTTGTTCTCGTGAGCTGTCTTGATATATTCATCTGTTATATTTCTATATTTATTTAAAATCATTCTAAATAATAGTAAAGGTAAAGAGTTTGACCTATAACTTGTGTATGAAAAATGATATTTTATATATTAATTTTGATTTTGACCTGTTTTGTACTTTCAGGATGTGGCTTGAGTTTTTTATCACATTGGAGACAAGCACAAGACAATATTTACAAAAAGAAAAGAATCCATATTGCGATGTGAATACAGATTCTCAGTTAGTCTTGTTATTAAGACTATTTTATAAACTTTTTAAAATTAATATTGTACGTTGCATTTCCATTGAGAGCTGTAATTCCAGCTGCCTGAATAACGAAAAGTTCGTCGCTCTTATCGCTTAGCTTTTCCCCTTTATACATTACGATGTAACGGTTAGGGGTGGGATATACAGCATGATTATTTTTAAAATCATAGATTATCCATGTTGGTCCTGTCGCTGGAGCACCAGCACTGGAAGCATCTATGCCCAATTTTTCTGTGGAGGTTATATTGGCACCTAGTACTGCCGCTAATGTCAATTTTTCAATACTTGTATTCTCTTGATCGAAATATCCCATTTTATAGTTTTCAGCTAATGTATTTTGCAGAGTAGAACCATACATGCCAGATAGATTTATCATACTTTTTGATTCCTCCTGAACACTATTTGTCTTGAAATCATAAAAAACTTTTGAGCCTGCGGGAACTTCAATTTTTGCGACTGCCGTTATAGCTGTTGCATCGTTAAGTTTGCTTTCTTCAACTTTATCATCATCCTTGCTACAAGAAGTAAAACCGAAACCCAAAGCACAAACAAGTGCTGCTGTTGTAAATAATTTGTTCATCTTTAATTTAATTGCGTAATTTTTACTTATTATAATGTATTTGTATTCAAGTTTTTACTACCGTCTTCCTGCATGTAATATTTAAAAGTGTAGTAGGGGGCGGGCCAGTTCATATTGGTCACTGCTGAGGGATTTCCCTTATAGGCATTGATCAATTGCAATTTGGCATATTTGCCATCAGGTAGGCGAATGGCATAAGTACGGTTTGGGAGGGCCTGCATGATATGCGTGCTCAGGCTGTACTGAAACCAGCCGAGCGATTCGGAATTGGATGCCCAGCCAATTTTACCGGTTCCGCTTTTATTGAATTCTTCATCCGAAGGGGCGACCGTAAGGCTTTGGTAAGATTGCTTTAATAGCATGACAGCTGTATTGTTGGCCTCCCCCTGATACCCCGGATTGAATTCATCCATGGCATTGTTGACAAAAACTTCAGAATTATATGGACCTGTAAAAGCAATGTCCCAATCTTTTGTTTTCAGCCATTGGATGGAGTCGGCCTTTGTCTTGATCCAGATTTGCTTTTTGTCCTTAAATCGGAAAAGAAACATGTTGAAGGGTCGTTTTTCTTTACCCTCGGCACCGTCACCCATTGCGGCATCGGTGTCGCCAGCCAGATCTTTAATGACCACACTCTTGCCATCTTCTAGTCCAATCGTATAGTCTTTGTCCTTCCCGCAGGAAAGGAGCATAAGTGCCAGAAAACCTGAAAAAATACAACGTCCAATCTTATGAAATGAAAGCCAGATGCTGCATTCCGCTATAATGATGTTAATTGTTCTCATTGTTTTATCTACTATTTTGTGTACTTCTCTTTAGCTTTAATATCCAATCTCTAATCCTTCATCCAGCGATAACTGACTCCGCCCATAATTACCCTGCCCGGCTGGCCCAAAAGGTAGCGGCTGGTGAAATTGAATAGGTTGTCGCCGATCAGACGAAAGGTTAATCTTCGGTTCATTAGACTTTTTTCGACCGTCATATTCACAAGTGTATGGTAGGGGATAAAGATGTCATATTTGTCAATGAATTGATTGCCGTTATTCTCCTGAAAGGGTGTTTTTCCACGGAAATTGATGCGGGCATTGACGTTTACTCCCCAAGGTTTATATTCGTATTGGGCTTTGAAATTGAACATATGGCGCGAACGGTCCTCAATTCCCCAATAGTCTGATTTTTTACTTTGCCGATAGAGGTCGGTTGCCGCATCATTGATTTGGTTATAGGGGTAATTGCCAGCTGCAATGCTATCCAACACACTGAGATCCTTTGCGATCAGGTATTGATAACCCATGGACAATTGTAGATCTTTGGTCGCCTGATAGGTCATGGAGACTTCAAAACCTTTGTTCATCGCTTTCGGTAAATTACGGTAACTGTAGATCTGTGCGATGCTAGTACCGTTACCTACGCTGACGGTATTGATCTGATTGTTGATGCGGTGATAGAAAAGGGAGAAATCTGCCTGAAATTTCTTTGAAGGATTCCAGGTTAGTCCGATATTGTTGGACAGGCTAGTCTCGGCCTTTAGGTTGCCGGCGACTAAATTCAGCATATAGCTGTTCTTATAACTCAATTCGCCCGCCTGGTCCATGGCGGCAATAACGTCGGCTACCCGTTCGCTTCCCACAACTAGATAGTTGGCGGCTGGGTTGAAGAAGACCTGATAGCGCATCTTGTAGTCTGGTGCTTTGAATCCTGTACCAAGGCCGCCTTTGACCAATAAGGTTGGACTGATATGGTATTGCAAACCCAAGCTTGGACTCAAATGCCCGTTATAGACGTTGGTTTGATCATAGCGCAAGCCTAATGTCGTCAGCAAACGGTCAATCGGTTTCCATTCCGTCTGAAGATAGACAAATGCGCTGTTCAATGAGCGTTTGGCATCCAGGTCCTGATTGTCCATTTGCTCTACACTGCCACCTATTCCACCGGTGAACTTAAGTTGTTGCACCGGACTGTAGGCAAATTGTTGTTCGATGCGATGTACATTTTGGCCAAATTCTTCAGCGCTGGCCAAAACCCCTTGTTGCAGCCACTGTGCCGCAATCTGAGAATGGAATCTGGAAAAGTAATATCGTGTCATGCTACGCAGGCCCGAATCAAAATTGTGGTCGTAGCTGGCCGATAGATTAATGTCCTGATCTTTTTGTTTATCCTGTAGCGTTCTATCCTCCGACCAGGCATTGATCATTTCGGATTCACGCGCTGCAAATCGACCCGTGATGCCCAGTGTTCCAAGTTTACTGGTGCGGTAGCGTACCCGTCCCTGAAAGCTATAGTTGGTATAGGGGGGGAAGGTTGTACTTTTCGAGTTGAGGTATTGTTTGTCGGTATTGAAACCATCCGTACGGTAATAGTTGCCGGAGACAACAGCGCTGCCGCGCTGATTGGAAAATGGTGTTTCGCCCTCTATTGTTGCATCGACCGTATTTAATGTGCCGTAGAGTAGCGAAGCATGTGCTTGGGGGGTTAGGGCGCCATGACGTGTAATGATATTGATAGCACCGCCAAGTGCATCGCTGCCGTATAAACAGGACGATGCTCCCTTAATGATCTCAATGCGTTCGATATTGGTCACTGAAATACGTGAAAGGTCAAAATTACCGCTATTACGGCCAAGCATAGGCTGCCCGTCGACCAAGACCATGACATAGTTGCTGCTAAACCCCTGAATTTGCACACCTACAGCTCTGGAGCCACCTGCAATATCGTTCACAATGGCAATACCGGTCTGCTCTTTCAGCACTTCGTCTAACCTCCGACTCCCCATCAATTCAATCTCTCTCTTGGTAATGACCTTGACCGGCATAGCTGCATTTTCAGCTTTGATCAAGTTATCAACAGCTTCCAATTTGCGGTTGACCTCAACCTCGTCGATCTGACGGTTATCTGTTTGTAAAGTGATTGTGAGTTGCTGGTTTTTATCCGTCAAATCTACAAATTGACGCAGCTCCTTATAGCCTAATGCTTGCGCGACAAGTTCATAACGACCCGTATAAAGTTTATTAAATTGAAATCTCCCGGCTGTATCGGTCTTAAAAGCGTATTTATCCGGATACAAATAGACGGTCGCACTGGCTATTGCCTTGTTCGACTCGTTTTTTAAAGTTCCGGAAATCTTCCATTTTTCCTGGGCTTGCACAACATAAATTTGGCAGGCACATAAGGTGATTATCGTATTTATTCGAATAGAAGAGAGGTTTTTAAACACTATTTTTATTTTTAATCATTCTAAATAATGTTACAAAAAACGGGAATACTATTGGATTTTTCTATATGCAAATTGTCATAAATTCTATTTATTTCGATTTTTATTATTGGTAAGGGGGTTTATTTTTCAGTGTATTAGTCTGTTTTACAACTGCATATATTGTTTTTGTTGTTGTTTGAGTTTATTTATATGGATTGAAAATAATTTGTATTTAGACTGATTATTGATTTGTTTTGTAGTCAAATAACAGTGCTGTGCCGAAAAATTGGAATCAAAATTCTGTACAGTTTTAAAGGAGTTAAAGAAAGAGATGCGTAGAATTTACTTAATTATGCTATGTTGTTTGTTGCATATCGGCGGATGGGCAAACGCGCAGCAACGGATTATTACATTGAACAGTTCGCTGACGGAAACAATTTATGGGCTTGGTTTAGGCGATCGCATGATCGCAACAGATGTGACCAGCATCTCCCCAAAAGCTGCAGCGGCATTGCCGCGGGTGAGTAAAAACCGTTCTGTTTCGGCTGAAGGGGTATTGTCTTTTAAACCTACGCTTGTACTAGCAAATGAGGGGGATGTGGCCAATGCGGTCATTCAGCAGATCCGTGCCGCCGGTGTAAAGTTTATTTCGGTCAAACCGAATTATTCTGCTACTGGCGCTTTACGCTATATCCAGGAAGTGGCGGATGCTATCGGAGAGCCATCCTTAGGGAAATCTTTGGTATCACATACAAAAATAAGTTTGGATCATACACTAGCATTGGTGAAAAAAGAAAATAAAGGTAAAGCAGTTCCGAAAGTATTGTTTTTGTATGCGCGCGGAACAGGGACAATGAGTGTGGCAGGAAAGGGTAGCAGCCTGGATGCCATGATCAATTTAGCCGGTGGAAAGAATGCCGTACAGGAATTTTCGGATTTTAAGCCGTATACGACGGAGGCATTGGTGCAGGCCAATCCAGATATTATATTACTGTTTGATTTTGGTGCGAGTAGTTTAGGTGGAAAAGAAGCTATTCTTAAATTGCCGGGGATGCGCATCACGAATGCCGGTAAAAATGAACGTATACTGGTGATGAATGCCTCCTTACTAGTCAACTTTAGTAATCGGCTGCCTGATGCGATCTTGGAACTGCACCGTGGATTTGGAAAAGTAATGGATTCAAAATAGATCAGGTGCAAAAGAAACAAAAGTTAATATTGCTGGCTTTGAGCCTGATATTGTTTATTACGTGTATTATTGCATTAGGTCTGGGAGCCTATCATATACCGGCAGGAGATATTTTATCCATGCTCATGCAGAAGCTGCATTTGTCTGCAATTTCTAATCAAGACAGCATGCATGCCGACGTTTTATTTGAGATCCGTATGCCACGTTTATTACTGGGGCTTTTGGTCGGAGCCGCTCTGGGTATCTCGGGCGCCGCCATTCAGGGAATTTTTCGAAATCCGCTCGCAGAACCCGGGTTAATCGGTATTTCTTCTGGCGCCTCCTTGTTCGCTGTACTGATTATCGCATTTGAAACGTTCCTGTTGACCTCGCTGTCAGCGTGGCTGGGTTATTATATTTTGGCTTTTGGTGCTTTCGTTGGTGCCGGACTAACTGCATTTTTAGTGTATCGTATTGCCAGTAAAAATGGCCGCCCCAATGTGACAACGATGCTGTTGGCAGGTATCGCCATCAATGCATTTGCGGGCGCGCTTACAGGTTTGATGACTTACATGTCTACAGAGCAACAGCTCCGCACCATTACGTTTTGGATGCTGGGCAGTCTAGGGGGTGCAACCTGGGACAATTTATTGGCTATAGGTCCTTTTATATGTATCTCCCTGCTTATTCTTCCGTTTTTTGGAAAGTCTTTGAATGCATTTGCCCTGGGTGAACTCCAGGCCGATTTATTGGGGATGCGTACTGATCGTGTAAAAAGGTGGGTGGTCATCTTATCGACTTTGGCTGTCGGTGCCTCGGTAGCTGTCTCGGGAATTATTGGTTTTGTAGGACTTATTGTCCCGCATACTATACGTCTGATGGGAGGGCCAGATCATCGTTTTGTACTTCCGGGCTCGCTGCTCTTAGGTGCTTTGGTGCTGACGCTGGCGGACGTTGTCGCCAGGGTATTGGTAGCACCCATAGAATTGCCTATCGGTGTGATTACGGCCCTGTTGGGGACGCCTGTATTTTTGTATATTTTAATCAAGGATAAATAGTCTTCTTTCGGATGTTTAAATACTATTTTTTATGTTGCGTGTAGAAAAAATCAACTATGAGGTGAAAGGCCGAAAACTACTGAAAGACATCACCTTTCAGGTTCGTAAAGGTGAGATTTTAGCTGTCCTTGGAGCTAATGGGGCCGGAAAGTCTACCTTGATGGGGCTCCTGTGTGGTGAAAAGAAGCCTGATTCTGGACAGATTCATTTCAATGGCAAATTGTTGTCTGCGTACGATGCAGCGACATTGTCCAAATGCAGGGCGCTCCTGAGTCAGCAGCAACAGATGACATTGAGTTTTAAGGTGGAAGAGATCGTATTGATGGGGAGGTATCCGCATTATAAAAATACGCCCACAGTGCGTGATCATCAGGTGGTGGCCGAAACGATGGGGCTCTGTGGTGTCACGGCATTCGCTGACCGGGATTTTTTGAGCCTTTCAGGGGGGGAGCAACAACGTGTTCATCTCGCGCGTGTTTTAGCACAGATCTGGGATAATCCCGACGCGCTCCTGTTACTTGACGAACCTATTTCGGCTTTAGATCTGCATTATCAGCAAAAGGTGCTGGCGATTGCACGTGCATTGGCCCGTAAAGGATTTATGGTTATTTTGATTGTCCATGATGTTAATTTTGCAGCGATGTATGCCGACCGAATCCTGATGCTTAAACATGGACGTAAACTCTTTCATGGTACACCAGTGGAGGTTTTGGCACAGAAGGAAATCTACACGATTTTTTCGGTTGAATCCAATGTGATCATGAATCCACGTACATTGAAGCCTTATGTTCAATTGAAGGAGATGGAGATTGACCTGGAGTAGACCTGACAATCTTCACGTTGTTTCTGTCTAACAGGGATTTATTTAGATAGATTATAAATAATTTTTATTTACCACCCTAATTCGTTAATTTTAACTGTATCAGGCTTATTTGGATTGTAATCATGTTGGTGAAAAGTAAAATAGTTGAGTTGGCGGATTGGCTTTTTGAAGAAGAAATTCCAGACGGATATGTGCCTGATAAGCCTTTAGTTGAAAATAAAATCACGATCCATACGGAGCCCGTTCACATGGAGAATTTTCAGCTTTCTACCTCGGGTTTGTTTATATTGCATTCGAAAATGCAATTTGATCGGCCCGTTCAGATATTGACCGAAATCGAAGGGGAGACCATTACCAGTCAATTTATATTTTTTAAACCAACGGAGAGTAAATTGCCCTATGGGATGAGCAGACATAATATCCGGTATATTCCATCTGTTAAATCGATTCATCAAGTGGAACCTGGTATAGAGTATACCTATTTTATTGCTGTGATATCCAAGGAGTATTACCTGAATCTTATTAAGCGGGATTCATTATTGCACCAGCAGTTTGTGCATGAAATCGAAAAAGGGGAGTATACATCGTTTTCAGAAGAAGATCTGATGGCGACCTATGAGATGCAGCACACCATAGCCGAACTCATCGAATCGAAGAAAAAAGGTGAGATACGTCGGCTGCATACCGAGTCTCGTATTGTTGAATTGTTGATGTATCAATTTGAGCAGTATAACGAGAAAAATGATCAGGCCGTTTCATTGTTCCATGACGAAGATGTGCAACGTCTGGAGCTGGCCCGGCAGATTCTCGAACAGCGTATTGCCAATCCACCGACACAAAAAGAACTCGCGGCAGAGGTATTGACAAGTGAAAGTAAGCTGCGAAAGGATTTTAAAGAATATTTTTCGGTTACAATCCACGATTATCTCACTCGAATCCGCATGGAAAAAGCCAAAAGTTATTTATTGGATGATAAGATGACAGTTTATGAAGTTGCTTTGCTGACCGGATATGGTCATCAGAATAACTTTAGCAGTGCGTTTAAAAAATACTATGGAATTTCCCCCGGCGAGCTTAAAATGTAATTAGCTATTCTTTAGGGGCAGGATTATTTCATCGTGCAAAGCATAGCAATCGTACTCCGGCTGCATTTTTCGGCTATCCAGTCCCGTAAACTTGCTAAATGCCGGTAGGATAATCTGTTGTGCGGAGACCCAGAAGCAGGGCAGACGGAGATGTTTATTGGGGGGAAGCTTAATACTGACGCCCGGATGAATATGTCCACTGATGGTGAAAGCCGAAGGAGCTATGATCGGTTCATGTATAAAGGAGATCTGCTCCAGCTCGAATTTGTCGTTATGATAGATCAAATCAATCTGCTTAGCTAATTTCTCCACCTTTCTATCATGGTTACCCAGGACGAGATGAAAATTGAGATCAGCATATTTTTGTTTAAACGCTGCCAGTAAAAGTACTTCCTGATTGACTCCTGCATGAATAAGGTCGCCGACAACCAAAATATTACCCGCCTGGTAGTGATCAATTAAAGAAGCTAGTCTTTGGAGGTCGAGGCTAGATGTATCTGAAGGGATAGGAATTCCATGTTTACGGAAATGTGCGGCTTTACCGAGGTGAAGGTCGGATAGAATGAGGGTATTCTGCTTCGGCCAAAAGATCGTACGTTGATTGTTAAGGATGAGTGTTTGTTTATTGAATGTAATGTGCTGTTCCTGTATATTCATTTTCTTCGTCCACGTTTTGATTTATTTGCATGCTCCATGCGTTGAATCCGTTCGATCAACGCTTCACTAGAAAGGGACTGACGTAAACTGTCCACTTTGATCGGGAAACTTAACGGTGTATATTCCTCTGCAAAGGTATAGATGATTTGGCTATTGTTTATTCTCTCAAATGCTTTTATCAGACGGTATTCCTCGAGTTGTTGGTTGAACACTTCGGTGAAAGCTTGCTTTAACAATAGATTGTCCGGATCATGATCCATTAAAACACGAAATATAATACCCGAGGAAGCTTGCAAGGATTTGTTGTTTTGTTGGGTACCAGGATAGTTTTGTATCACCAATCCGGAAATTACAGCAATATCGCGGAATTTGCGGCTCGCCATTTCAGCAGCATTGATGCTACTGATCACATCTTCCATGAGATTCTCCCGGCTCAGTACCTCGGTTAATTGCGCTTGATCCAATTGAATTTCTTTATCGGAATAAAGTTCGAAGCCATAGTCATTCATGGCCATGGAAAAACTAATGGGGTAGCGTTTGCTGATCCGGTAAGCGATCAGCGCAGCCATGACTTCGTGGATCAATCGGCCTTCCAGGGGATAGAAAAACAGATGGTGTCCTTCTCTGGTCTTGATGTGCTCGACAAGAAATTGTGACTCACCGGGCACGGCCGAGAGGCTTTGCTGCTTCTGGATCAACGGCGCGAGGAAGCGCAATTCTTTTTCAGTGTTGTCGGGACTTATTGCTTCTGCAAGTTTTTTACGTAGAAAATGGCTCAGGTTGGAAGAAAGTGGTAATCTGCCTCCCAACCAGCTTGGTGTGATGGCCTTACCAGATGAATTTTTGACAAATACAGTCATATCCTTGACCATAACAAGTTCGAGAATCCGGCCAGCAAGGTTAAATCGTTCGCCTTTCTTCAATTTGCTGATAAAATATTCCTCAATCATACCGATATATCCGCCCGAGAGGAACTTTACGCGCATCATCGCATCACCAACAATAGCGCCGATATTCAGCCGATGGAGCAGGGCGATGCGTCTATTTTTTATTATCCAGTTGCCATCATTGTCCTGTACTACTTTGTGAAATTCTTCATAACGTTTGCCGATTTTGCCACCTGCGGTGATAAAATACATACACCATTGCCATTCCTCATCTTCCATATAGTGGAACGCATGGGTCCGGGCAATGATCTGATGGAGTTCTGTCGATTGGAAACCGCCCCCGAGCGCGATCGTGACCATAAATTGCACTAACACATCGAAACCCTGGACCATGGGGTCGCGGTTTTCTATCGTTTGGGTTTTGACAGCTTCCTTTAAAGCGGCAACTTCGACGAGTTCCAGGGAATGTGTCGGAACGAAATAGATAATGGATGTTTCAAAAGGGCTGTGGCCACTTCTTCCGGCGCGTTGCATAAATCTGGCGACACCTTTGCTTGATCCGATTTGAATCACGGTGTCCACAGGCTTAAAATCCACGCCCAAATCAAGTGATGAAGTAGATACCACTGCTTTTAGCTTTCCACTGCTCAGATTTTCTTCGATCCATTCGCGTATGTGAGCATCTACTGAGCTGTGATGCAGTGCAATCTGTCCCGCAAAATCGGGATGCGCTTGTAGTAATAGCTGATACCAAAGTTCACTTTGGCTACGGGTATTGGTGAAAAGGATCGTACTCTTGCTTTCCAGTATAATGGGGACAACCTGATTTACAAGATTGCCTCCAAGATGCCCGGCCCAGGGAAGGAGCTCCACTTTGTCGGGATAGATGGATCTTATCGCAATTTTCTTTTTCTCCTTTGCGATAATCTGCACGCTCTTTTTTGCTGCCGGCAACAGTACATCCATCGCTTGATCCAGATTGCCTATAGTGGCGGTGATACCCCAGATCTGGAGATCTTTATATTTATATTTTAAGTATGATAATGCCAGTTCGACCATGACACCACGTTTATTTCCAATAAGTTCGTGCCATTCATCTACAGTGATACAGCGGATATTTCTGAAATATTTGTCACGTTGTTTTTGAGCGAGCAGGAGATGAAGGCTTTCCGGAGTCACCAAAAGGATATCGGGCATTGCTTTGGTTTGTTGCGCTCTGATCTTTGGATCAGTGTCCCCATTCCGTACCTGTACGATCCAATCCAATCCGATATCGTCTATAGCGGTCTGCATTGCTCTGGCCAAATCCTTTGCCAGGGAGCGCAAAGGCGTGATCCATAGTAATTTTAGTCCTTTTTGGTAGCGTTCGGGATGATTCATGTAATCGATCAAGACCGCCATAAACACCGAAAATGTCTTGCCAAATCCTGTCGGGGCAATGACCATTCCACTGTATCCCAGCATGTACCGGTCCCAGGTTTTAACCTGAAAGCCAAAAGGGGTATTGCCCAAGGATTCAAAATAACGATTGACGACCTTGAATCCTTCACTGTGTATTATCTTCTGACTCAACTTATGGTATTAGTTTTTTAATATTTTCCAATGTATCTATATCCGCTGCTTTTTTGTCCCTGCGCCAACGCAAAATGCGTGGGAAGCGCAGGGCGACCCCCGATTTGTGGCGTTTGCTGTAGCCTATTCCTTCGAAGGCAATTTCAAATACAAGTTCGGGTTTAACAGTTCTTACGGGCCCGAATTTCTCCACGGCATTCTGCCGAATATAGCGACTTACCTCTAGTATCTCTTTATCTGTAAGTCCCGAATATGCTTTTGCAATGCTTACTAAGTGATCACCATCTTTAACCGCAAAGGTATAGTCCGTATAATGTGCACTTCTGCGCCCGCTGCCTTTTTGCGCGTATATCAACACGGCATCGATGGTCATGGGATTGACTTTCCATTTCCACCAGCCACCTTTTTTTCGGCCAACATAATAGATGGAGTCTTTCTTTTTAAGCATAATGCCTTCACTGTTCAGCGCACGCGAGGCCGCTTGTAATTTCCGTAGGTCTGACCAATTTTCACCATGAATAAGTGGAGACAATTGGATTGTGGAACCAACTTGACCTTGGCACAACTGTTCCAATAATTTACGCCTTTCTTGCAGCGGCTCAGATCGGAGGTCTTTACCATCCAGCTCCAATAAATCATAAAGGTATGCAACAATAGGGACTTCTTCACGTAAAGTCTTGGAAATTACCTTGCGATTGATCCTTTTTTGTAGTTCATTAAAATTCAATATCTGACCTTCTTTCGCGGCGAGGATTTCACCATCCAAGACAAAGCTCCCTTTCCATTGTTTGAGCGCCTCGGTGATCTCTGGGAACTGTACAGTGACAAGTTCCTCGCCTCTTGACCAGATAAAGATTTCGTCGCCTCGTTTTATCAGCTGTCCGCGTATACCGTCCCATTTGTATTCGCATTGCCATTCCGCAATCAGACCGAGTTCTTCCACTTCTTTTTCAACAGGGTAGGCCAGACAAAAGGGATATGGTTTTGAGAGGCTGGTATCGCTATATTCGCCACGAACGAGTTTGTCAAATGCGTATTCATGAGGATTCCACTCGCCCATAATACTGTGGGTAACAATACTTGGTTCGATCTGGAAATGTGTCGCAATGGTATTTATCAGCCCTTTGGACGATATTCCTAAGCGAAAGCTGCCACCCAACAATTTGTTGAAAATAAAACGCTCAATGGTGTTGAGCTTGTTCCAGGAAGTGAGCACAAAAGCTTTTTTTTCTTCCATTGAAGCATTTGCCAATTGTAGGATTTCTTCCATCCATTCGCTGAGACTTTTGTCTATTTTTTCAGATGCGGGGGGCAGTAATAAAGCTAAGGTTTCGGAGAGGTCACCGACAGCAGCGTAGCATTCGATAAACAACCATTCTGGAATACCGGTAATTTCCATTACCCAAGTTTTAAGTTCTTTGATGGAAATCACACGCCTTGGCCTTTTGCCGGTCATTAAAGCGAGAAACCAGCGTTTATCTTTCTCAGGCGCAAAGGTTAGAAAGCGGATAATCGCTTCTTTTTTTAAACTGGCTTTATTGCTGCTGTCCAATGCATTGATCAATGTCGCAAATTCTATCATACGCTTAATTCTTCTCCGTAATTCGTATTTACCTCCTCGGCTTCAATACCTATTTCATTCAGATATTTGCTGAATGAGGCTGTCTGTCCATGCGTGACATACACTTTTTCAGCCCCACTTTCCTTTACTGCTTGCAACAACCCATTCCAGTCCGCATGATCGCTGATAGCGAAACCTGCATCTGCGCTGCGCCATCTTCGTGCACCACGGATTTGCATCCAGCCGGAGCATATCGCATAGGCAACATGTGGTATCTTTTGGAGCAGTTGCGTATCAAGTAATGCCGGTGGTAGCAATACGATCTTGCCGTCGAGCTGTTTCATATCCGTCATCAGGTCGATAATTTGATAGGATGGTAATTTTATACCGGCATCGCTATAGGCCATATTTAATTTAGCGATACTATTATGCACATATATTTGGCCCATATCCTTTACCGCATTTAATATCCTTTGGGACTTGCCCAATGAGTAGCCAATAAATACGGATGTCTTTTTGTATCCCTGATTGTGTGTGATCCATGCATTTAATCGTTGATTTTGGATTTCGACACTTTCCCAGCGATAGAGCGGCAGACCAAAAGTACTTTCGGTAATTAGCTCATGACATTTTACGGGTTCAAATGGGGTAGACAGCCCATCATCCTGGATCTTGTAATCTCCGGTAAAGACCGTCACTTTACCTTTGTATTCCAATCGTATCTGTGCTGAGCCAATGATATGCCCTGCAGGATGTAAAGAAATTTTTACACCGTTGATCTGGATCGTCTGGTTGTAAGCTAAGCCTTCAACCCGAATATCGGACCCAAGACGACTTTTCAATATACCAACGGTAAAATGGTGACAAAGATACTTGTTCATGCCCGGGCGCGCATGGTCTGCATGGCCATGTGTAATGATAGCAAGATCAACGGGTTGCCACGGGTCCAGGTAAAATTTGCCGGGAATACAATAAATGCCTTTTGATGTGAATTGAATCATATCGAATCCTTGTTTTTGACAACATGACTTCTATTTGTAGCATGTTATGTATTCAAACAGGCAGGGATAAGTTAAAGTTTTGTTTATTTTTTAGTGAAAGTCGATCCTAGTGATTAAATTGCGGGGGTAAGGAAATTTTTTACCTGAAGAATGGATCCGGTTAATTTTTTTACATTTGTTTACTTTGATTCTTAGTTTAAGCGCTCTATGATATTGATAGTCGATGACAACCCAGATAATATTTATTCGTTACAAAAGTTATTGGAATCCAAAAATTTCAAAGTCGATACTGCCCATTCCGGTGAAGAGGCTTTAAAGAAGATTTTAAAATATAATTATGCTTTAATCATATTGGATGTGCAGATGCCCGATATGGATGGTTTTGAAGTTGCTGAGAACATTGCAGGATTCAGTAAGACTAAGGAGACACCGATTATATTTTTGTCTGCTGTCAATACCGATAAACGTTTTATTACAAAGGGTTATGATTCAGGAGGGCTGGATTACGTCACCAAACCTGTCGATCCGGATATCCTGATGCTCAAAGTCAAAACATTCTATCGGCTGTATGAGCAGACTCAGGCCCTCAAGGATATCCAGCAGACTTTGGAAATGGAAGTGGAAAGACGGAAGCAGGCGCAATCGGAACTTCGTTCAAAAGTTGACTATTTACATACCTTACTGGAATCTTTACCACAAATTGCTTTTACCTGTGACCATCTTGGTAATATTGGCTTTGTCAATGGCCGTTGGTTCCAGTTTTCGGACAGTGAGAACACATTCCCGCAGACGCATCCTGAAGACCGGTCGATCATGGCTGAATTGCAGGAAAGTCTTGAGTCCGGTAAACCTTTGGAAATGGAGGTACGGGTTAAAAAGCAGGATGAATCCGGTTATACATATCAATTATTAAGGGTGTGGCCCATTTTAGAGAATGGCGAAAATAATTGGGTGGGGACATTTACTGACATCGACGTCCAAAAGAAAGCGGAGAAGGAGAAGGATGAGTTTTTGAGTATTGCGAGCCATGAACTGAAAACACCGCTAACAAGCATCAAAGCTTATATGCAGCTACTTGACCGCAAGTTAAGTCTCGACAAAAGCTGTCCAGAGGCCAAGTATGTTGGCCGGGTTCAGGATCAGGTCGAAAAGCTCAACAGTTTGATCACGGATTTGCTCGATCTGTCGAAAATCGACAATGGTAAACTAGGGATCAATAAAAAGGTATTCTCGCTTGAACGAATGGTACAAAATGCCATTGATTCCATTGTTCAGACCCATGATCAGAGTAATATGGAATTGTATAGACAGGGGGATATCTCGGGACTAATGGTCTATGGTGATGAGATACGCCTGGAGCAGGTTCTTGTTAACTTTTTAACAAATGCTTATAAGTATGCCGCCGGGACAGAGAAGGTGATCGTCGATTGCAGTGTAATGACGGATGTCGTAAAAGTCAGTGTAATTGATTTTGGAATCGGTATACCTGAAAACAAACTGTCTGATGTTTTTGACAAGTTTTACCGTGTAGAAGAAACTTCCTTTGATTTCCAGGGACTGGGAATAGGGCTTTATATTTGTTCGGAAATTATCCGTAGCCATCAAGGTACCATTGCCGTCGAAAGTTCTGTCGGTAAAGGGGCCACATTTTATTTTACATTACCATTAAATCTGCCTACAGATGCCAAATAAAACACTTAATAACTTATCTATAGGAATTGGTTTTTCACTCCTTGCCCTGTTGGTGAGTTCTACAGCATCGTATCTGGGGATTAAAGAACAGAATAAACACCGTCAGGAGCTGGCCGTTACCCGAAAAATAATCAGTTTATCAAATATTATCCTTAACTCTCTGCAAGGGGCAGAAACGGGAAACAGGGGGTATCTGCTCACGGGGAAGGAGAATTACCTGGAACCATTCAACCAGGCTTTAGCGAGCCTACCGGGTGAGTTGAAGGAAATAAAGGAGCTTACGAAAGCAGATCCTGAGCAAAATGTTCGCGTAGATAGTTTATTTACAGCGGCCCAGCAAAGGTTAGCCGTATTAAAGGAGTCGGTGAATGTCAAAAGGAACGGTGGGACTGTTAGTCTGGCGCAGCTGGATGAGAGCAAATCCGCCATGGACAAGTGCCGTAGCATCATTAAGGATATTATTCATTTCGAAGATGATGGTATCGATCAGAAATCTATCAATTTAGATAATTCTTCGTTTATAACGACCTTATTTATTGTGATCAGTGCATTGCTATCACTGGTGATTACGGCATACTTTTATTTTCGGCTAAGGGCAGACTTTCTTAAACGCTTAGCACTGGAAAAGTCGCTCCGTGAGAAGGATGAAGGGATTGCCCGCAGATTAAATATGGTTCAAAAGATCACTAATCGTATTGCGCTAGGGGATTATGATGTCAAAGCGGAGGATATTGAGGAAGACGACCTTGGCGCGATAGCAAAATCCGTTAACCGGATGTCAAAAGCCTTAAAGAAATCATTCGATCAGCTTAAAGATAACGACTGGCTGCACATGGGATATGCCGATCTTTATACCGGATTGGTTGGTAACAAAACCGAACGGATACTTACCACAGATTCGGTAAGGGGATTGGTCAATTATATAGGGGCTATTACCGGAGCGATTTATGTTTTTAATGAGGAAAAACTTGAACTATCTGGTGCTTACGGATTGGACCCAAAAGCACAGCAATATTTTCTCCCAAATGAAGGTTATGTCGGACAGGTCTTTGTTGATAGGGAAACGAAAATTATAAATAATATAAACACGGAAGACTATATCGTGAGTTTTGCCAGTGGAAAGGTCAATGTACAGCACCTTATTTTTGTACCTATTGTATTGGCTGATCAGGTATTGGGCGTGCTGGAGATCGGGCACCGTCAGCCTTTTGCGGAAATTGAATCAACATTCCTGACGGAATGTGCCAGACAACTTGGTATCGCTATCGCTTCGGCGAGGGGCCGGGCTAAAATTCAGTCACTTTTGGAAGAAACTCAAGTACAATCTGAAGAATTGTTGACCCAGCATGCGGAGCTGGAGAATCTGAATACGGAATTGGAGGCGCAGACCTTGCGTCTGCAGTCGTCCGAGGAGGAACTGAAGGTGCAGCATGAGGAATTGATGCAATCAAACCAAGAACTGGAAGAACGTTCAAAACTGTTGGAAGACAAAAATCTATTGATTGCCGAACGTAACCTGGAAATTCAGCAGAAAGCGGAAGAACTCGCTTTAAGTACCAAATATAAGTCTGAGTTTTTGGCAAATATGTCCCATGAGCTGCGTACACCATTAAACTCCATCCTGCTACTTTCGCGTTTGCTATCTGAGAATAATGAACACAATCTTAGCGCTGACCAGATCGAATCGGCTAAAGTGATCCAAAGCTCGGGAACGAGCCTTTTAACCTTGATCGACGAGATATTGGATCTTTCAAAAATTGAGTCGGGTAAAATGACATTGGAGTATGCGACACTGAATTTAAATGATATCTCGGCAGATCTGAATAATTTATTTCTTCCGATTGTCAATGAGAAGGGCCTGACGTTCACAATCAATATTGATCCCGGGGTCAATAAAAATTTTCAGGGCGACCGGCTTAGAATTGATCAGGTGCTACGGAATCTGATTTCAAATGCGGTTAAATTTACAGCAGCCGGTGAGGTGAGACTGGATATTTACGA
This sequence comes from Sphingobacterium sp. GW821-FHT03E03, assembly GCF_059420745.1. Classification (NCBI taxonomy): domain Bacteria; kingdom Pseudomonadati; phylum Bacteroidota; class Sphingobacteriia; order Sphingobacteriales; family Sphingobacteriaceae; genus Sphingobacterium; species Sphingobacterium sp. GW821-FHT03E03. The sequence goes on along the minus strand of NZ_JBWKUH010000006.1, from coordinate 212,541 downwards.
GGATAGTACCGATAAGGATAAGCTTGTTTTTGCCGTGATCGATTCGGGTATAGGGATTCCGCTGGAAAAACAGAAGATAATTTTCGAGGCTTTCCAACAGGCGGATGGTTCGACAAGACGAAAATTTGGAGGGACAGGACTAGGTTTGTCTATCAGTAGAGAGATTGCACGCTTGCTGGGCGGTGAAATCAGGCTTGAGAGTGAGGAAGGAAAGGGAAGCACGTTCTTATTTGTTATTCCGAATCATCCGGTAGAGCCCGGGGAGCTGCGTACGAAAGAAGAGTTGCTTGTAGAAGAGATCCATTCTGAAATAGAGGAGGTGCGCGAGCTTGTGGCGGATGACGTCTATAATCCCGCTACAATACGTATTCCAGAGGAGTTGCCTGATGATCGGGATAGCATTGTTGAAGGCGATAAGGTTATTCTGATTGTCGAAGATGATATCAATTTTGCGAAAGCATTATTGAAATACACGCATAGTCAGCACTACAAGGGTGTTGTTGTTGTGCGTGGGGATCATGCATTGCCGGCGGCCAAGAAATATCACCCACAGGCGGTTCTATTAGATATTCAGCTGCCAATCATGGATGGCTGGGCAGTAATGGATGAGTTAAAAGGGGATAAGACCACAAGACATATTCCGGTACATATCATGTCTTCACTTGAAGTGAAAAAGGAGAGTCTGTTAAAAGGTGCAATTGATTTTATCAATAAACCCGTCGCTTTGGAGCAAATGACATCTGTTTTTCAGAAAATCGAATCTGCTTTGAGTAGGTCTCCTAAGAAGGTGCTGATTGTCGAAGAGAATCCTAAACATGCTAGCGCATTGGCTTATTTTTTAAGTAGTTTTAATATTTCACTTGAAGTAAAAGATAATGTTGAAGATAGCATCACAGCGTTGGGGACTGCTGAGGTAGACTGCGTAATTTTGGATATGGGTGTTCCCGATGAAATGGGTTATAATACCCTGGAGGCCATCAAACAGCATGAGGGACTTGAAAATTTACCGATTATCATATTTACGGGTAAAAATCTGTCGAAGTCAGAAGAGCTGAAGATTAAAAAATATGCAGATTCGGTAGTTGTTAAGACTGCACATTCTTATCAACGGATTTTGGATGAGGTCGGCTTATTTCTGCATTTGATTGAGATAAACAGCTCGGATGATGTGCGACGAAAAAACAACGGACTTGGCGCATTAACGGATGTGCTGAAAGGAAAAAAAGTGCTGGTGGCCGATGATGACGTTCGCAATATATTCTCGATGACAAAAGCGTTGGAGAAATTTCAGGTACAAGTTATTCCAGCAATGGATGGCAAGGAGGCGCTGGACGTATTGCGCTCGGGTGAAGCGATTGATATTGTGCTGATGGATATGATGATGCCCGAAATGGATGGGTATGAAACAATCAGGAATATCAGGCAAACACCTCAATTTGCGGCATTGCCGATTATCGCAGTCACCGCAAAATCAATGATTGGCGATCGCGAAAAGTGTATACAGGCCGGAGCTTCGGACTATATATCGAAACCTGTGGATATAGACCAGCTATTGTCGTTACTGCGTGTATGGTTATATGAAAATTAATTAAGGCGGTTTAATGAATCAAAATAAAGTGATATTAATTGTAGACGATGACAACCGGAATATTTTTGCGCTCGGTTTGACCTTGAGAGCGAGAGGATACCAGGTTGTCAGTTGTACTTTAGCAAAGGATGCAATTCAACTTTTGGAAGAGGGAAATGATATTTCATTGGTGCTAATGGATATGATGATGCCTGAGATTGATGGCTATGAAGCGATTCGTTTGATTAAGGCTTCCACGGTCATTAAAGATCTTCCCATTATAGCTGTAACTGCCCAGGCAATGCCTGGTGATCGGGAGAAATGTCTGGCATCGGGGGCGAAGGCTTATGTTTCAAAACCGATTGATGTTGATTTGCTGTTGACAGAAATAGAACGATTGATATAGCGATGTTAGGTCATAATATAATTAAAGATGAGGAGATCGATATTTTATTGGAAGATATCTATCGGCGCTATGGCTACGATTTTATACAGTATAGTCGCGCATCAATCAAAAGAAGGATCAACCGGATTATGACGAATGACCGATTTGCGAGTTTTGCCGAGCTCCGATTCGCATTGAAAGACGACCCGGAGTTTCTGCAGCATTTTGTGGAGGAGATTACGGTGAATTTGACGGAGATGTTTAGGGATCCCTTGTTTTTCCGGCAATTGCGTGAGGAGATTTTGCCGCAACTGGGAACCTATCCGCTGATTCGGATTTGGATCGCTGGATGCTCAAGTGGAGAGGAGGCTTATTCGCTCGCAATTTTATTGAAGGAGGCCAATCTGCATCATAAATCATTGATCTATGCAACGGATATTAATCCGCGGGTGTTAGAAATAGCGCGTAATGGAATATATCCGTTAAGCCAGATTAAGTCGTTTTCAGAAAACTATATTGAATCCGGTGGAAAGCAAGACTTTTCTAATTATTATACGGCAAATTATGAATGGGCGAAATTTGATCCGGAGCTGAAACAAAAAATGATCCTATCAACCCATAACTTGGTGTCAGATACCTCATTTAACAGCTTTCAATTAATACTGTGCCGGAACGTGTTAATTTATTTCAACAAGGATTTACAAGACCGCGTTTTTAAGCTATTTGATGTAAGTCTGGAAAATTTGGGATATCTTGCATTGGGCAGTAAGGAAACCATAAGGTTCTCCAGTATACAACAGAATTTCACCGCAGTGGGTGATCAAAAAATTTGGAAAAAACTTTATTCGTTATAATAGGGTTCTATTTAAAAATGATACGACATTCAAACCATAGTAGACCCCTATAAAAGACATAAATTAAGCTATATGAGTAAAAGAAAAACTGTACTGATATTTGAAGATGATACGATTATTTTGGAGGTCATAACAGTCGTGCTGACAGATTTGGGGTTTCATGTTGAAGTTTCCGAGACTTCACACGATATTATTCAAAAGGTAGAAACAACAGAACCTAATCTTATTTTGATGGATAATTGGATCCCAAATATTGGGGGAGTAGAGGCAACCCGCCTGCTGAAGGCTGATGAGCGGTTTAAACATATTCCGGTTATTTATGTGTCTGCCAATAACGATATTGAATCATTAGCTGCTCGTGCAGGGGCAGATGATTTCCTATCCAAACCCTTTGATCTGGAAGATCTGGAAGATATTGTTAATAAACATATCTAACAAAGATCGGATCGTACTATTGTTATATCCTATTGACAAACGACTTATAGCCTACAGATTTTTGTAGGCTTATTCAATGAGCTATGATGTTGAATCCCCCGTCGGTATCCGTTGTAATTCACTCGGTTCATTTTTTTGTCGTTTAATACTTTTGATCAAACATTGTTTGCAAAAGTCTATAAACGACAAAACCCGACTACCGTCGGGCTTTATTTTTGGTGGCGGAGAGTGAGGGATTCGAACCCCCGAACCTGTGACAGTTAACGGTTTTCAAGACCGCCGCATTCGACCACTCTGCCAACTCTCCGCGACAAAAGTACGATTTTTTGCTCTCCTGCCAAATTTTATTTTAGAAATACTTCTTATTTTGCTTTTATAAACTGGATATCAGCACTAAATTTTACGTCATCACTCACCATCACACCGCCTGTTTCCAAAGCCGCATTCCAATTAAGTCCAAATTCTGAGCGTTTGATCTTTCCTTCTACGATAAATCCAGCTTTGGTATTTCCCCAAGGGTCTTTCTGAATACCTGCAAATTCCACTTCAAAAACAACAGGTCGAGTCACGTCCCGGATAGTCAGATTTCCTTTGATTTGTTCATTCGCTAAGCTTGTTGCTTCAAATGTTATCACTGGGTATTTTTCTACGTCAAAAAAATCAGCACTTTTTAAGTGTCCATCCCGTTGTTCATTTCGTGTATTGATTGACGCGGTATTGATAGTTACCTTTGCAAGTGCATTATCAAAAGTATCATTGTCTGTATCGAGATCTATTTGAAAACTGTCAAAGTTTCCTTTAACGTTTGTGATCATCATGTGTTTTACTTTGAATTCTATCTCGCTATGTGCAGCGTCTAATTCCCATTTTCCTTGTGCCATAATTTTTGTGTTTTCTTATTTGTTTAATAACACAAAGGTAACAGCAGCTTTTAAATTTTTGTTTGACCTAGATCAATAAAATAATCTTGTTGAAAAGCAATCAGTTATTGAAAAACCGCAAAAAAAAGCAGATGATATTTTGGAATTGTTGAACAAATGTCTACTTTTGCATTACCGAAAACGACGCGCCAATAGCTCAGCTGGATAGAGCATCGGTTTTCTAAACCGACGGTCTCAGGTTCGAATCCTGATTGGCGTACGAAACTGTAAAAAGGTCCTTAATATCCTTATTAAGGACCTTTTTTACTTATTAGCAAGTTGCAGCCATGCTACATGCATCTTGACCCAACCTAGGATCTGAACAGGTATTGTTCTCCTTTTCAATTTGTCCCTTTCATTAAAAATTGCACTGTTTTTAGCGAAACTATGTAGCCTGAGGATAATTTATCCACGATTTAAGTGTAGTCATCCTATCGTTAAGCATCTGTTTTTTTGTATCTTTAGTGAAATTTGATATATATTGATTTTGGCTTATCATTACTGATCTGAATGATCTATAAGGGGTAATGGTAAGTTGAATTAAAGATCTAATGGATACAATATGGATGAAACATTCAAACAACAGGTGTATGAATTGGCGAGACTAATTCCAAAAGGGCGAGTCTCAACTTATGGCGCAATTGCTAGAGCGCTGGGGTATCCAAATCATTCCCGCCATGTTGGAAAAGCAATGGGGGGGTGTCCCAAAGATGTGCCTGCGCATCGGGTGATTTCAAGTGGCGGAGTACTGTCGGTTCCAGAGTTTCAGTCTAAACTGGAGAACGAAGGTGTTGGAATAAATAATCTCAGGATCAAGGATTTTAAAAAGATATTTTGGAATCCGATGGATGAAGTTTAATAAATCGATAAAAGATGAAATACTGCGCTTTTCTACGAGGGGTAAATGTAAAGGGAACCAACATGAAGATGGTCGATGTATGCCAGGTATTTAAAGATGTTGGGATGGATCATGTGAGTTCAGTGTTGGCTTCCGGAAATATTGTTTTTTCTTCGGGTAGGTCTGCGGAAGAACTTAAAATAGTTCTGGAAGCAGCGATGTCCAGTTACTTTTCCTATGAAGCCTTTCTTTTCATTAAGTCGCAGGAAGAAACAAATTTATTTTGGAGTAGCATTCCCTTTGAAAAACATCCCGATTTTCATATTTATGGTTTTGTAGGTTTACATGGGATAGAAGAAGTACTCATGGATGAATTTAATAAAAGTGCCAAAGCCGATAATGAAAAAGCGGAAGTGATCAATGGACTGTTTTACTGGCAGATCCCCAAAGGAAATACATTAGATTCAACATTCGGAAAAGTTTTGGGTAAGAAAAGTCTGAAGGATAAGTTCACCAGCAGGAATGTGAATACATTTGAAAAAATTTTGAAGATCATGCATTAAATCAATGTGTGTTGATATAATGAAATTATATGCAAAAAGTGTATTGATTATCGGAAGGCAATCAATACACTTTTATGTTAATGAAGTAATTTATACTTTGATTTAGCCCTTATTAATCTCCGCAGATTGAGCCCATATATTGATATGTCCATCTTTTGCATACAGATCAATTTCCCGGATTTCCTCTGGACTAAATGATAGATTTTTGAGCGATCCCACACAATCAATGACCTGTTGTGGCTTGGATGCGCCGATCAGTGCCGAAGTCACTTGCTGTTTGCGAAAGACCCAAGCGATGGCCATTTGGGCCAAAGACTGCCCCCTACGTTGTGCAATAGTATGAAGTGCCTGTATATTATGTCTGTTTTCCTCACTTAAGAACTTGGTCTGCAATGATTTTGACTGTGATGCCCTGCTATCCTCTGGAATATGATGTAAATATTTGTCCGTTAGCATACCCTGGGCGAGTGGCGAAAAAACAATAGAGCCAATACCGATTTCATCCAGTGTGTCCAATAGCCCATCTGTCTCAACCCATCTGTTTAACATAGAATAGCTGGGCTGATGAATAATAAACGGTGTTCCCAAGGATTTCAATATTGCGTAAGCCTCTTTGGTGCGTTGCGAATTATAAGACGAAATACCAATATAAAGGGCTTTTCCACTTCGTACAAGTTGATCCAACGCCATCACGGTTTCTTCTAATGGTGTATTTGGGTCAAAGCGATGTGAATAGAAAATGTCAACATAATCTGTACCTAGACGTTTTAAAGATTGATCACAACTCGAAATAATATATTTTCTGCTGCCCCATTCGCCATAGGGGCCATCCCACATGTGGTATCCTGCTTTCGACGAAATAATCAATTCATCCCGGTGGTCAGCAAACTGTTGTCTAAGAATTTGTCCGAATGCAATTTCTGCACTTCCTGGAGGCGGACCATAATTATTGGCGAGATCAAAATGCGTGATTCCAAGGTCAAAGGCCGTCGTGCAGATATCAACTTTGGTTTGATGGGCCGTGTCGTTTCCAAAGTTGTGCCATAGACCTAAAGAAATAGCTGGTAACTGAAGACCGGATTTACCACAACGATTGTATATCATCTGTTGGTAGCGATCAGGGTGTGGGATATACTGCATAAATTTGAATTGTTATAATCCAAATATAATAATAAACGGATTTCCTCGAATTGAAATTTAGTGTATTTTTATACGAAATTTTGAATAAGCTTATTCTATAAAAAAATATGAAGAAAATCACACTGATTATAGGCCTGTTGTTCATTTGGATGAGTAGCAGTAATGCACAGTCAAAACGGTTGTTATTTAAAACCACATTTGGAGAATTTAAGGTGGTACTTTATGATTTTACGCCAAATCATCGGGATTTGATTTTAAGGTCGATAAAGGATACTGTTTATCAAGGTGCATTGTTTAATCGCATTATTGAAAATTTCGTGGTGCAGGGTGGCGAGCACGATATAGATATTGAAAGGAGAGAAGCGGTAGACCCCCAGCACCGTAAACCACGTTTGGCGGCTGAGTTCGACCCGCGTGCTTTTCACAAAATGGGCTCATTGGGGGCGGGACGTGATGGTAATTCTGAAAAGGCATCTTTCTTAAATCAAATCTATTTTGTCGTTGGAAAGAAGATCAGTGCCGCTGATCTCGATAGTCTGGAAATAAAAAAGGGTATAAAATATAGTAAAAAACAGCGTAAGGAATATTTAGCGCACGGTGGGCAACCTAGACTTGATCATGATTTTACAGTCTTTGGCGAAATATATCAGGGTCTTGATGTAATCTTGAAGATAAGTCAGGTGAAAACAGATCAACAGGACTTCCCTTTAGAAAAAGTGCCTTTCAGTATTGTGGAGATCAAAGAATAAAACCATCTTTAAAGATGGTTTTATTCTCACAGAAGGAAGCTATTTTTTATATACTTTCCTTTATTTGTTGTGTTGTTCAAACTCTTCTTTTAATTTCTCGTAACGTTCTTTCCATTCGTTAGGTAGTTTTTCGGGGATATTTTTCAGGCTTTTCAACTGAAAAGCAAATACACAGGCGGCAAAGCCGACTGTACTAATTGCCATCCCGGTCCATATTACCAGAGATAACCCAGCAAAAAGTGGGTTCCAAAGTAAAATAAAACTAAAAACAATCCCTAATAACGCAAATAATGTAATCCAGCCCCAAGATTTACTACCATAGTTTTTGAGATCAAAGGAGAAGGACAACAATTGAAAAGACCTAAACAAAGCATAAAATCCGACAATAAAAGCCAAAGTTCCCGCAGATAACAGGGGGTTGGTCATCAATAAAATTCCAAATAAGGCGTAAAGGATACCACCGGTAAGGTACCAGCCCCAACCGTCAACCTCATTTTTGTTTTGTAAGGCAAAAATAATCTCTAGTATCCCCGAAACAATGAATGACCAGGAAAACAACATACTCAATGCGAGAAAGGATGCGACCGGCGTGGATATCGTATAGAAACCCAATAAAATCAAAAGAATTCCAATGATAAGCGGAATATACCAATGTTTAATGGAGGATCTGATTGTTTTTAAAAATGAATTTGCCATAATAATGTTGTTAAATTTAAATCTTTCCAATCTCTTTCAAAATAATGTAAGATGCCTATACAATATTGACTTCAGTATTTGCATACTTCAATCCCGCTTCAATTTTATGAACGTAAATGTTTATATTATAGATTATTATTTTCAATTCGCCAATTGGTTCAAATACTTTTTTCAATCATATGCTACTTCGTATCAGCAAACGTTTTGTTGTATATGGAAACATTACGCTGAGGGCAGGCCTCGTCGTATTTAATAATATATGAGTGTTAACAGTTACGTTAAACATTTGTTTCGGATACGCTCATATTTCTTGTTTTTTTGGAATTTGTAAATCATTTTGAAATCATGGACTCGAAGCTAAAAAGAATGAAACTAGCAACGTTAATAATTGGGAGGCGTCAATTTATTGACGGACAGGATATAGTAGGCGAACTTGCTGTCGCAATTCAAAATCAAAAAGTGTGAGGTGGAGAAAAGATAAAAAAGAAGAGTCCTCCAAGCATATTCGCTTGGAGGACTCTTTCTATGTGATTTGAAAGACTATCGATGATTTAGAATGCTACTTTTTTAGGATCCGATCCGGAGAAACCCATTGCTGGTAATGTCCGAATTGTCTTGATATCCTCCTCCGTAAGATCGAAGCTATCAATATCCAAGTTCCGTTTAATATTTGCCGGATTGGTGGATTTTGGTAGTGGTAAGATCCCCTGCGAGAGCGCAAATTTAATACAGATCTGTCCGACGCTGGTAGACTTCTGCTCAGCCAAAGCGATCAGGGTCTCGTCCTGCAATATTCTTCCTGATCCCAGTGGAGACCATGCCTGCACTAAAATATCATTTGATTTGCAAAGGTCAACAGTTTCCTGTTGAAGGTAACCAGGGTGGAATTCGATTTGATTGATAGCTGGGATGATTGCTGCTGTTTCCAATAATTTGGCGAGATATTCTTTTGGGAAATTGCTAACCCCGATAGCTTTCACTTTTCCTTGTTGGTATAAATACTCCAGCGCTTTCCAGGTACCGGCATTAATCGCTGCCCAATCCTCAAATTGAGTTTCGTTGGCAGGCCAGTGTATCAAATAGAGGTCTAAATACTCCAATCCCAAGTCTGTAAGGGATTTTTCGAATGCAGCGATTGCCTTATCATAACCGCGTTCAGTATTCCAAAGTTTGGTTGTTATAAATAAAGTATTACGGGCTATTCCACTGTCCTTGATCGCTCTGCCGACACTTTTCTCATTACCATAAATTGCCGCAGTGTCAATATGTGTATATCCTGCAACCAGAGCTTCCTTAACAGCTTGGTATGCGTCTTCTCCTTCCGGAATTTGCCAGGTTCCAAATCCAATTGCTGGAATATCAATTCCATTGTTCAATTTGAATGATTTCATGCTTAATTGTATTTTTTTGTTTGACTAAATTAGGGTTTCAATCGTATTATCTCGTCACTGAAATGTCAAGAGGGCTGCATTTTAAACCGACAGCGGCAAACTTATTCTGTATTGCCAAAATATATTTATTTTCACAATTTTATTGTCAAAAAGGTCGGATTAACGCATGGTTTATAGCATTAATTGTTATCTTTAGGCGAAATTTTGAGAAATTTAGATTTTTCACTGATTTCACATAGCATTAAAAATTAAACATATTTCTAATAGATTACTATGTCAAACAAATCAAAAATTGTTTGGACAAAAACAGACGAAGCACCTTTGTTGGCGACTTACTCGTTTTTGCCTATTGTACAAGCGATTACAGCTACAGCTGATATCGATGTTGAATTGAGAGATATCTCTTTAGCAGGTCGTGTTCTTGCAAGCTTTCCAGAATTTTTAAAAGAAGATCAAAAAATTGCCGATGCATTGGCAGAGTTGGGGCAGATGGCAACAACTCCAGAGGCAAACATTATTAAGTTGCCAAATATTTCAGCTTCTATTCCACAGTTGAAGGGTGCTATTACCGAATTACAAAAAGCAGGTTATGCTATTCCAAACTACCCAGATGAAGCAGCTACTGAGGAAGAAAAATCCATCAAAGCTAAATATGCAAAAGTGTTGGGATCAGCTGTAAACCCGGTATTACGTGAAGGTAACTCTGACCGTCGTGCACCTAAGGCTGTGAAGAATTATGCTAAAGCAAATCCACATAAGATGGGCGCTTGGGCAAAAGATTCAAAAACTAAGGTAGCTTCAATGACATCTGGTGATTTCTATGGTTCAGAACAATCTGTAACAGTAGAAAACGCAGGTCAATTCAAAATTGAATTTGTGGATGCGCAAGGAGCTGTTACTGAATTAAAAGGTCTTTCGCCGTTAAAAGCCGGTGAAGTAATTGATACTTCGACTTTAAGCTTGAATGCATTGAAAGGTTTTGTTGTTGATGCGATCGCTGAAGCGAAAGCTGCAGGTGTATTGTTATCTGCGCATTTGAAAGCAACAATGATGAAAGTTTCAGATCCAATTATCTTTGGAGCAGTGGTTGAAACATACTTTGCAGATGTGTTTGCAACTTATGGCGACTTGTTCAAAGAATTAGGGGTCAACAAAAATAACGGTTTAGGTGAAGTATATGCTAAAATTGCAGGTCATGCAAAAGAAGCGGAAGTGAAAGCTGCTATCGATGCTGCGATCGCGCAAGGCCCTGCTTTAGCGATGGTTAACTCAGATAAAGGTATTACAAATTTCCATGTTCCGTCTGATGTGATTATTGATGCTTCTATGCCTGCAATGATCCGTATCGGTGGTAAAATGTGGAATAAGGAAGGCCAAGAAGAAGATACGCTCGCCATGGTTCCTGACCGTTCTTATGCAGGTGTTTATGAGGCTACAATAGAAGACTGTAAAGCAAATGGCGCTTTGGATCCTAAAACAATGGGTTCTGTTCCAAATGTTGGTTTGATGGCTCAGAAAGCTGAAGAATATGGTTCACACGACAAAACTTTCCAAGCTACTGGTGATGGTGTGATCCGTGTCGTGGATGCCGAAGGTAATGTATACATGGAGCAAAAGGTCGATGAAGGTGATATCTTCCGTATGTGTCAAACAAAAGATGCACCTATCCAAGATTGGGTAAAATTAGCAGTAAACCGTGCGCGTTTGTCTGGTACGCCAGCGATATTCTGGTTAGATAAAGATCGTGCTCACGATAGAGAGATCATCAAGAAAGTAAAGAAATACTTGCCTGATTTTGATACAACAGGTTTGGATATTAGAATCCTATCGCCAATAGAAGCTACTAAATTCTCTTTGGAGCGTATCCGTAAAGGCGAAGATACGATCTCTGTAACCGGTAACGTATTACGTGATTATCTGACAGATTTATTCCCTATTTTGGAAGTCGGTACTTCAGCGAAAATGTTGTCTATTGTACCATTGATGAATGGAGGTGGTTTGTTTGAAACTGGTGCTGGTGGTTCGGCTCCAAAACACGTAGAGCAATTTCTTCAGGAAGGTTACCTACGTTGGGATTCATTAGGCGAATTTTTGGCACTGGGTGCTTCTTTGGAGCACTTGTCGCAAACGCAAAATAATGCTAAAGCATTAGTTTTAGCAGAGACGTTAGACGAAGCAACAGAGAAATTCTTGGCAAATGACAAATCTCCGGCACGTAGAGTGGGTCAGATTGATAACCGTGGATCTCATTTTTATTTAACATTATATTGGGCTCAGGCTTTAGCTGCTCAAACGAAAGATGCAGATTTAGCAAATCGATTTGCAGGTGTTGCAAAAGTCTTGACAGATAACGAAGCTAAAATCAATGAAGAATTGATCGGAGCACAAGGTCAGGCACAAAACATCGGTGGTTATTACTTCCCTAATGACGAATTAGCCACAAAAGCTATGCGTCCTTCCGAGACATTAAATAATGCAATAGCAGGTATCTAATCGCAATTGTCTTAATTAAATAATGAGAGCCCCGATCATTGATCGGGGCTCTTCTGTTTAGGTTTGGTTGTTTATATGCTCTTACTATATTGGGAGGAATGATCTATTTTAATGAATGTTTGACACCTTTAAAGGTCATTTCGACAGGTAGAATGTGACCATTTTTGTCAAATTTCATCTCATCGATACAGGTGACACGCTCATTGGCTCCTTCCTTACCTAGTGGTCTACGGTGATAGACGATGAAATATTTGTCTTTATTGGGTACTTTGATAACGGAATGATGTCCAGCACCGACAGCAACCTTTGGATCGCGTTCGAGAATTGTTCCGATACGTTCAAATGGCCCAAACGGGGAATCGGCAATTGCATAAGCCACTTTATAATCCGGACCAGTCCAACCACCTTCGGACCACATGAAGTAATATTTACCATTTTTAATAAACATAAATGGCCCTTCCACATAATCCTTTGGTGTAATTTCCTTGTAATAGGTGCCGTCATCGAATGGAAGCAAGCCTGTAAAATCAGATTTGAGTTTGACCATATTACAATGCTTCCAGCCACCATAGTACATGTAGAACGTTCCATCCTTATCTTTAAATACAAACTGATCTATAGGCTGCGCACCATTGATAATATCATTAATCAATGGCTTTCCTAGCAAATCTGTATAAGGCCCTTCAGGTTTGTCTGCTACTGCCACACCAATTCCGCCGATTTCCCCCTGATGGACATCGTTTGCGCTAAAGAATAGATAATATTTGCCCTTATTTTCAAGGACAGCCGGAGCCCACATCGCTTTTTTTGCCCATGTTACCTGATTGTTCTGAAGTACGCGAGGATGTTTTGTCCAACTAGTTAGATCTGAAGAGGAAAATGCATCAAAAAATACCTGTTCTTCGTAAGGTGCCGAATAAGTGGGAAAAACCCAATATTTGTCCCCATAGATGATACCCTCGGGATCGGCATAGTTTCCACGAATGACGGGATTCTGTTGTGCAAGGAGTGTGGTCGCCAATAATAAAGATGTTGTCGTAAAAAATGTTCTGATCATCGTTATGCTTTAAATGCTTAAGATACCACATCTTGCTTGTTGGGGTATTCAAAAAAAAATCATTTTTATGCTGATTTTTCTCAATATTTTCAAAATGTTAAAATTATGTTAAAAAGAGGCGATGCTTTCGATTCTTTCCGCTTTATTTCACATATTTGTTTATGTCATTTCCAAATGGCATAAATACTTTTCATAAAATAGGTTAATAATATGGCTAAGATACCCGAAGTCCCCCAGACTTCGGGTGTTTTTTTATTCACGCTCTAAACCGAAGATCATGACTAACCTTCCGTCGATATATAAGTTCAGCGTCTGCTCGGCGATATCAAATTGAATCTGCTTTTGCTCAACAACTGCGAAGAAATCATTTTCAATATTGGGGCCATTACAAGACTTCATGGTGCTTGCCAAGTGCGGAAAGCTTATCAGATTGTCTTTAATGCTAAAATTTCCCCAAAAATTATTACACCCCGTCGATCCGGCGATCGTTCCATTTTTTGCATCGAAACCAATATTGGCCCTATTGCTTGTTACATCTTTGCCATTTAATTGAAGTAAATTCCACTTAAATCTGGCTAGGAATGCGGCAACACTGGGGAGCTCAGTGACTTTATCTTTGGAAATAATATTAAGCAATTCATAGCGTATGCTGTCTGTATCTTTTGCTTTCGTTTGCTTTACTTTGATGCGATAACGATAGTGTTCCTGGTAATCAAAACCGAGAATGGGTAGCGAAATATATTCCCATTTGTTTTTTTTGTTGGATTTTATTTGTAGACAGGTCAATTTTCCGGAGACTGGATCATTGACATAATTCTCACCGATATCCCAAATGGCGATGTCAGAATGTTCAACTGGTAATTTGCTAATAATTTCCTCCAGTGTATAGATTGATGCTTGTGCTGTTTTTGTCTTTTTTACACGAATATTGTACTCAAAACCTGCATTGTAATTAAACTGTTGGATTTCCGTATAAAAATTCTCCCAATCCTTACTATTGTAATACTTTACAAGGTAAGGGGGCGTATTGTCAAGTCCAGATTTTACTTTTATCCGAAAGGAACTGCTCTGTGCCTGTAAAGTGTATTGGAATAAAAATAACGGAATTAAAAATAAGCTGGATTTAAGGGATTTCTTCATAATGGGCATTAAATATCAATAAAAACGTATCTTTAAACATGAATATTGCACGAACAAAAGTACTCTTGATGATTGTACTTTTTTTGTCCGGCCTACGGATATATGCCCAAAATAACAAGGATTATTTTAAAACACAAATCTCCTTAGGTGAATTGACAGATACACAGCTAAAAGAAGTGTCTGGAATTATGGCGGCTCAAGAGGAGGGGTGTTTTTGGGTTCATAATGATAGTGGTGATGGTGCAAACATCTATCTGATCGATCGTCAGGCCAATCTACTCAAAAGATTTAGGCTCGAAGGTGTAGATGTGATTGATTGTGAAGATATCGATCGCGTAAAAATCGACGGTAAAAATTACTTGATTTTGGCTGATATCGGCAATAACCTTGGGAAGCGAACTTGGGCAAGCTTGTATGTATTTCCTGAGCCTTCAGCCGATGATTCGCTAGTCATATCCAAAAAAGATATTAAAACCATATTTGTCAAATTTCCGGGGCAAAAACGTTTAGATGCGGAATCCATTATGGTCGATCCCCGTGATAATATGTTGTATATCGTTTCCAAACGTGAATTTCATTCCACAGTATACAGTGCTGCTGTTTTTAAGAGTGTCCGGCAACAGTATTTTACATTAACTAAAGTCGCTGAACTTCCTTTTACTTTTGCTACAGCTTCTGCTATCGATCCAACAGGAAGAGAGATGCTTATCAAGAATATTACCCATATCTTTTATTGGAAGAGAAACTCGGGTGAATCTTGGTCAGGGGCGCTACAACGGAAACCAATCGAAGTACCTTATGCAGTAGAGCCCCAAGGGGAAGCAATTACTTTTGACAATAAGGGTACTGGTTTTTATACAATTAGTGAACGTCCATTTGGTTTAAAATCCTATCTTTATTATTTTGAAAAAGTGTCTAAATCAACCGATAAATAACAGATCCAATTCAGTAAAAAAGCTTATTGATATGGGCCTGAATAGATTGAATGAATATATATCCAATTGCTAACATCATGAATTTAAAACAATTTTTACTTTTAACACTTGCGCTATTTTGCTTTGTAGCGGGTAGTAAGGCTGCGAGGGTGGATACCTTGAATATTCCGAGTCGGAGCATGGCAAAAGAGATTAAAACAGTGGTTATTCTACCTAAAGGTTATTCGGTGAATACGAAATATCCTGTTCTCTATTTACTTCACGGATATTCAGGTAATTATAGTAATTGGGTTAAAAATACCACTGTAGCTTCGTTGGCAGATCAATATGGATATATGGTGGTTTGCCCGGATGGAGGATTTGGAAGTTGGTATTGGGATATCGCAAATGATCGGAATTATCAATATGAAACATTTGTTTCCAAAGAACTGGTTGATTATATAGATCAGCACTATGTGACAGTCAAGGACCGAAAAGGTAGAGCAATTACTGGCCTGAGTATGGGAGGGCATGGCGCTTTGTCTCTTGCGATCAAACATCAAGATCTCTATGGGGCAGCCGGTAGTACGGCAGGAGGTGTTGATTTTAGACCGTTCCCTTTAAATTGGGAAATTAAGGATCGTATCGGTAATTATGCAGATGCACCGCAGATTTGGGATGACCGAGTGGTGATCAATATGATTCCGAAATTGCTGAATAATAAACTTCGTTTAATGATTGATTGTGGTAAAGAGGATTTTTTCTACCCTGTCAATGTCGCACTGCATGACAAACTCATGTATCACAACATCAACCATACCTTTGTTACAAGTGAGGGTGGGCATAATTGGACCTATTGGTCACGCTCTATTATCTATCAAATGGCCTTTTTTAATGAATTTTTCAATCAAGCAGAAAAAAAATAGAAAGAAAAATAGATAAATATTTGGCTTAAATGAATAAAATGCTATTTTTGTTTGCAGAAGATCTTGACTAACAAATTATAAACTTATTATTAAGCCTTGCAAATTGTAAGGCTTTTTTATTATTTTCAATAAATTTTTGATTTCAATCTGTTATGCTTAAACCTATAAAGGTTGTTTTTTATTTTTCTTCTATTTTGTTTTGCGCACAGCAATCCTACGGCCAACAATCTAAATCTATATCGGGATTTATCAGAGATAGTATCAGTGGTGAAAATATTATTGGCGCTTTGGTCCGTAATGACACAGAAAAAAAATCGACGGCTTCTAATAAATATGGATTTTTTAGTTTATCCCTTCGTGGAGAGGAGGCCTTTTTGGAAGTTTCCTCAATGGGATATAGAACAAAGGTTCTACCCGTCCAAATAGGAAAAGACTCTACTTACATTGTGCAATTGGTACCCGAGGAAAATCAATTGGCTGAGGTGGTTGTCACTGGAAATAAAAGAAAATCGATCAAAGATTTGACTCCCGGTTTGACACAATTTAGCCCGAGGGAGATTGAGAAAGTTCCTGTATTATTTGGAGAGAAAGATATTTTAAAGACAATTCAATTGTTTCCAGGTGTGACAAGTGGAGGTGAAGGAAGTAGCAATTTTTATGTTCGTGGAGGTGGTGGAGACCAAAATCTGATTTTGTTGGATGAAGCCCCAGTTTACAATAGCTCTCACCTTTTTGGTTTCTTTTCAACCTTTAATTCCGATGCCATCAAAGATGTCAACTTTTATAAAGGTGGTGTACCCGCTCAGTATGGAGGGAAGATCTCTTCGGTCATGGAAATAACAACCTTGGATGGAAATAACCAGCATTTTAATGTTGAAGGGGGATTGGGATTAATAGCGTCACGACTGAAGGTCGAAGGGCCTATACAAAAAGGAAAGAGTTCATTTATGATATCCGGTAGACGTACCTATGCCGATTTATTCCTGAAGCTTTCAAGTGATGAGAATATCAAGAAAAGCGCATTATTCTTCTATGATCTTAATGCCAAGCTGAATTATAGGATTAACGATAAGAATACCCTTTATTTATCGGGATATTTCGGTAAAGATGCCATGGCATACCATGATTTATTTGACTTCAATTGGGGAAACGCAACCGGAACGATGCGCTGGAATCATGTCTGGAACAATCGCTTATTTAGTAATACTACCTTGATATTCAGTAAATTTAATTATCAGGTGAAGATTGAAGACGACAATAATTTCAAGATTCGTTCGGATATCTTCAATTATAACTTTAAACAGGATTTTCAATATAGCCTCTCGGACAGTCATAATTTAAAGTTTGGTCTACAGGCGGCTTTACAGGAGATTCGTCCAGCAAGTATCGAAGCTGGTGAGGATTCCAAAGTAAATTCACTGCATATTCAAAAGCGCAAGGGGCTGGACATTGCCGCTTACATTTCGGATGATTGGGCGATAAATGATAAATTTAAATTGAACTATGGTGTTAGGGCGACGGCTTATGCCGCTTTAGGACCGGGTATGTTCTATACCTATGATAATGCTGGAGAAGCTGTTGATTCAACCTATGTGGGAAATGGAGAAATGGGTAAAAAATATGTTTACCTGGAGCCACGTCTCTCTCTAAACTATGCCTTGAATGAATTGACAACATTAAAGGCTTCTTATAATAAAAATGTGCAGTATCTACATCAGTTGAGTAATACAACTAGCAGCTTACCCACAGATCAGTATGTATTAAGCAATAATACGATAAAACCGCAATTGTCAACACAGTATTCCCTGGGCTATTTTCGCAACTTTGCATCCAACAGGTATGAATTTTCTGTAGAAGGCTACTATAGAGACCTTAAAAATCAGATCGACTATAGGAATGGAGCGGATCTACAGGCCAATGAACTTTTAGATGGTGAACTGCTATTTGGAAAAGGAAGAGCATACGGCATTGAGTGGTTTATAAAGAAACGATTGGGAAGGCTGAGTGGATGGATAAGTTATACATTATCCAAAAGTGAAAGACAATTTGATCAGATCAATGATGGACAGTGGTTTAATGCGCGCCAGGATAAGATTCATAATATTGCTGTAGTAGCGCAGTATCAATTGAATCCGAGATGGAATCTAAGTGCAAACTTTGTATATTATACGGGTGATGCTGTAACAATGCCCGCAGGAAAGTACTTTGTTGACGATAGAACGATCTTCTATTATGATAAGCGGAATGGCCAACGTATGCCGGCCTATCACCGCTTGGACCTTGCCGCAACGTATGATATCAAGCGTACAAAAAACACTTATTCCAGTTTATCTTTCGGAATTTATAACGCATATAATCGAAAAAATGCTTATTTGATTGATTTTAGAGAGAAAGAAGGACAATCCAATGTGACAGAGATCTATAGGATAGCATTGTTTGGAACCATACCCTCCATTACTTGGAACTTTAAATTTTAACACAACATGAGAAAGATAGTAGGATTGATCGCCATAGCCTGGATAACTTTGATTGGTTGTGAAGATAAAATTGATTTGAAATTACCTGAAAACACGGGACAGCTGGTGATCACGGCTGATCTAATGGTGTCGGATCAACAACATGAGATCAGTATTCAAAAAGTCGTCAGTTTAAAAGAATCAATGTTGGCTCCGATAACAGATGCAGAAGTTTACGTAAGAAATCTGCAGAATAATCGCATGTATACCTTTTTGCCCGGAGCCAATGGTGTTTATACCAACAAGACATTGCGGCTACAGGAAAAGTCCAGTTATCGACTGTACATCAAAACCGCTGATGGAAAAGAAATTGAAGGAACTTCGACAGTGCCATCCTATGTAGAC
Organism: Sphingobacterium sp. GW821-FHT03E03; assembly: GCF_059420745.1. Classification (NCBI taxonomy): domain Bacteria; kingdom Pseudomonadati; phylum Bacteroidota; class Sphingobacteriia; order Sphingobacteriales; family Sphingobacteriaceae; genus Sphingobacterium; species Sphingobacterium sp. GW821-FHT03E03. Next base: position 193,612 of record NZ_JBWKUH010000006.1, on the reverse strand, counting down.
GTGGATTCGATAGGGCTTTCCGAACGGATCATATTTACAGATACCATCTATTATCCCACACTGGTCTTTAACGATCCTCCGGAAAAAGGAAATTATTATAAATATAAGATGTCTGTGAATGGGGGAGAGCTGCGCTTTATAGATGTGTTCAGTGATAAATATAATAATGGTCTGCAAGTACAACATGATATTGTCGACCGCGATAGAGATCTCAAGATAGGAGATAGGGTACGGGTTTTGCGTCAATGCATTGATCTTGGCGCATATAACTATTGGAATAGCTTCCAGATGATTAATCCTGGAGCAGCATCGCCTTCCAATCCGATTTCAAATCTTTCCAACAATGTTTTGGGATATTTTAGTGTGAGTGTGGGGAAATATTACGAATCTGAAGTGGTTTTATCAAGAACTAGGCCCTAATACTTATTCTAGTCTTGCTATTTGATATTGATTTGCTAGGAGAAATTCAATCGTTTTAGGTAAAGCATATTCAACTCGGGGAATGGCTTTGATATTGTCATGGAAGATGATGATCGAACCATTTTGTATGTTGGTAAGTACGTTTTCAAGGCATTTTTCAGGACTTAGGCTCTGATCAAAGTCACCGGACATGATATCCCACATTATCACACGATAATTTTTGTATAACTTTTTAAGCTGTGATTTTGTTGCTTTTGCATAAGGTGGACGAAAGAGATCGGTTTGTGTTAGCTCTTGACATTGAGTTACATTATCGATATAGACCTCGTCATTTGTATCCCAGCCTTTGAGGTGATTGTAAGTGTGATTACCCACTTGATGTCCTTCTTGTAAAATTCTTTGGAACAAATGTGGATTTTTTTTAATATTTTCACCAACACAAAAAAATGTTGCCTTGACCTGATATTTTTTTAGGATATCGAGTATAAAAGGTGTAATTTCAGGAATTGGACCATCATCAAAAGTGAGATAGACTTTTTTTTCCGTCCTCGGCATTTGCCAGATCGATCTGGGGTAAAACCAACGAAGGAAAAAAGGGGATTTGACAAAATACATAACCGATAAATGAAGTTCAAATCTATAAAAATTGTATGGTTCTACATATGAACATGAAAAGATTTTATTATTCTGCAGTAATATTTACTGGTTTTTTTCTTGGAACGAACAACCTAATCCAAGCTCAACAGGTAGTTGGGGTAGCCGAAGCTATACGCATGACTTTGGAACGTAATGTGCAAATTAAGCAAGCCGAATTGAGCAAAGATCTCGCTGCTCAGGACCTATTTCAATCAAAGAGTAATTTATTACCTGATTTAAGAGCTTCCGTTGATCAAAATTTCCGTTACGGCTTTGCCTTCGATTTGACCTCGGCACAAATTGTCAACAATGCATGGACTAGAACTACCGCTGGATCGGTAGGGTCTAGCGTGAATATATTTCAAGGTTTCCAACAAGTCAATCAAATAAAGGCAAATAAATTACAGCTGGAATCAGCAGCTACACAGGTGGATAAAGTGAAAAATGATCTTGTTTTAAATGTCCTTGTGAACTATTTAGAAGCCATCACCAATCATGAATTGATGGTAGCAAGTGAAGATCAGATTGCCTTATCGAAACAACAATTTTCATTAGACTCTATTCAGTTTTCTGTTGGGAATAAGACCATTGCTGATCTTGCAAAATCAAAAAATCAGGTCGCTACGAATGAATTGAACAAAGTAAATTTGAAGAATTCGTACGAGATGTCCTTATTAACTTTGAAACAATTGATGGAAATGCCTTCCGAAACAGTAATTTCTTTAGAACGCCCAAGTTTGGAATCTGTTTTGCTAAATGCAGTAGATAAAAATGCGATGGATGTATATCAGAAAGCATTAACAAGACAACCGGATATTCATAAATCTGCTTTGGATAAGGATGCCGCATTAAAGCAAATCGATATTGCCAAAGGGGGATACTACCCAACACTCAATTTGAGCGTAAGCTATGGTACAAATTATTCTTCAGCGACAACTCGACAAACTGACCCATTAGATATTACAACGATATATCGTGTACCTTTTAGCCAACAAATATCGGACAACAAATCATTTTTTACAGGTTTGTCACTTGCTGTTCCAATTTTTTCTAAGAATCAGAATAAGGTTAACGTTGCGAAAGCTAAGATTGGTTTAAAACAGGCGGAGGCTGCTGAGCAATTGGCAAAGAACAATTTAAATAAGGCCGTTAGTCAAGCTGTTTTGGACGTTAATGCCGCCAAACAAAAATATACTTCAGCAACGACAGCATTCGAAAGTGCTGAAACGGCTTACAAAGCAACCAAAGAACGATACGATATCGGCATGGCAAATTCCCTGGAATTATTTACGGCGCAAACCGAACGGAACAAAGCGGAATTTGATCTGATTCAAGCAAGATATAACGTAATATTCAGATCTAAGATTATTGATTATTACTTAGGAAATCCAATTCAATTCGACAACAATTAACCTATTTGATTAGCAAAAACAATGGCAAAGAAAAAACGTAGTGTAGTAAAGATTCTATTAATAGTCGTAGCGCTCCTGGCAATTTTTGTTTTTATCGGCTTTCAGGCCGGTTGGTTTGGAAAAGGAGAGATTACTAAAGTCGCTGTAGACGTTGTGAAGGAAACGGATGTAGATGAATTGGTGTCTGCCAGTGGAAAAATACAACCGGAAATAGAAGTTAAGTTGAGCTCGGAAGTTTCGGGTGAGGTTGTTGAACTAAATATCAAAGAAGGTGACTTTGTAAAAAAAGGACAAGTACTCTGTCGGATTAAACCCGATATCTTACAGTCTGGCTATGATCGCTCTGTAGCAGCGATGAATTCGCAACGTGCCAATCTAGCGGCTGCACAACAACAACTAAAACAGCAGGAAGAAAATTTCAAAAATGTAGCTGCAACTTACAAGAGAAACCAGGAGCTTTTTGAAAAACGGGTTATTTCCGCAGCTGAAATGGATAAGAGTTCTTCTGAGTACTTTTCGACCCTCGCAGCGATACAGGCTCAAAGAGAGACTGTAAAATCAAGTAGATATGGTATCGATCAATCACAAGCTTCTGTAAAAGAAGCTCAGGATAATCTGAACAGAACAACCATTTATGCTCCGACGGATGGTATTATCTCTTTATTGTCTATCGAACAGGGAGAACGTGTGGTGGGAACAGCGCAAATGGCAGGTACTGAAATTATGCGCATCGCCAATATGTCTTCGATGGAAGTAAATGTTGATGTCAATGAAAATGATATCAACAACGTCAGAGTAGGAAATCAAGCTGAAATTGAAGTAGATGCTTTTCAAGATAGAAAATTTAAAGGTATTGTTACCGAAATTGCAAGCTCATCCAAAAATATCGCAACGACAACAGCGGCAACCTCATCGACAGACCAAGTCACCAATTTTAATGTAAAGGTGCGTATTAGCGCGGAATCTTATCAGGATCTGATCAAAGAAAATGTCGCTTCGCCGTTCAAGCCTGGATTATCCGCTACTGTACAGATTTTTACAAAACATGATAAAGGCCTGGTTGTACCTATCCAATCGGTTACTGTAAGATCGGATGATAAAGATTCTACGAATACAAATAAGAAAATACAAGAATATGTATTTGTTTTAAAAGATCAGACAGTAAAACAAGTTCCGATCAAAACTGGAATTCAAGATGATAAAAACATTATTATTCTATCCGGATTGAAAAAAGGAGATCAAGTCGTTTCTCGACCATTTGATGCTATCTCTAAAACGCTAAAGGATGGTAGTAAAGTGGAAAAAGTAGATAAATCGGTGTTATAAAATTATATCGGTACAATATTTATAACAAAAGAGAGGTGTTTTTTAATACCTCTCTTTTTATTTTCCTTCTAATTTATTAAATTTATGCAACCCAATCCCTAACAGCTTATGAAAAGGCTATTGACTTATTTTAAATTTAACAAAACAGAGCAAAATGGGTTCTTTGTTATATTGGTGATAATCATCGTCTTTAGTATTATATATTCCCTTGTTAGTAGAGAAGATAAAAATGACCCGATTGCCCATCAAGCAAGGGTTTTTGAACAGTCATTTCATGATTCAACTGATGCCGAAGATTATCCAAATAAGAAATTTAAGGTAGCCGATGTTCATTTGGAAAAGAGGGTAGCTCGTTCAGGTCCGGATCCCGGTATAGAAAATAACGTTGTAGATACTAAGCTATTTTATTTTGATCCCAATAATTTATCTGTAGAAGCATGGCGCGAGCTTGGCCTCTCGGATAAGCAAATTGCTGTGATCAAGAACTACGAGAAAAAAGGTGGCCGGTTTAAAGATAAAAATGATGTTAGGAAAATGTATTCCATCAACGCAAAATTATACAAAAAACTAGAACCCTTTATCCGCATTAAAGTGGAGACAACAGGTCCAAGTACGGTAGCTAAGGCCCCCTTGCTTTACGATAAATTTGAAATCAATCATGCCGAACTTATAGATCTTAATACCTGTGACACAATAGCCTTGATGAGCCTCAAAGGGATCGGTGCAATTCTTTCTAAACGCATTTTGAAATATAAAGAGGTGCTTGGCGGTTTCTATCGGATAGAGCAGCTAAAAGAAGTTTATGGTGTCACTTCGGAAACATATGAACTCATTAAGGACTATATTACGGTGTCTAATGTAGAGGGAATCAAAAAAATCAATATTAACCAGATTGATGCCAATTCATTGGGCAAACATCCGTATCTTAGCCCAAAGGATGCGAAATTAATAGTTAATTATCGAGATCAACATGGCAATTATGCTAATATAGAAGATTTTACCAAGATAGGTACACTTTCAGATCTTGCTATTGCTAAAATCGCGCCGTATTTAATATTTGAGAATGATTCAAGATAAATTGAAACTGGAAATCCGGGATATTGTGGATTTTCCAAAACCGGGTATTGTATTCAAAGATATTACCCCCTTGTTGAAAGATGCTGAACTTTGCAATGAAATGATCGACGCGATTATTGACCAACTTCAAGGAATAGAAATTGATGCTATTGCAGGTATTGAAAGCCGTGGATTTCTTTTTGGATTTTTACTTGCCAACAGATTAGGATTGCCCTTTATTCCAATTCGTAAGCAAGGAAAATTACCATTTAAAACGATTTCTGAGTCTTATGCGCTAGAATATGGTCAGGCAACGATAGAAATTCATGAAGATGCATTCGAAAAAGGTAGCCGTATTTTGATCCATGATGATCTGTTGGCAACGGGCGGAACTGTCGTCGCAGCAAGCAAACTTATTGAAAAATTGGGCGGAGTGATTGCAGCTTATAGTTTTATCATTTCATTGGATTTTCTCAAAGCAAAAGGCAGATTGTCTCGATTTAGTGATACGATCTCCTCGTTGGTGAGCTATTAATGTAGAATTTAAGTGTTGATTTAGACGATATCATATGATACTCTTTGCAAATGCTAAAATAAATATTGGACTGCAGGTGGTTGCCAGGCGAACGGATGGCTATCATGAATTGAATAGCATTTTCTATCCCTTACCAATCTATGATATTATAGAGATACTGGAGACAGATGCACAAGATTCCGCGCTGACAATACAGGGGAACCACATACCCGGCGAATTCGCAGATAATCTCTGTTTAAAGGCGCATGCATTGTTAAAAAAGGAATTTGACATTCCTGCTGTCAGGATTGATCTAATCAAACAAATTCCAATTGGAGCTGGATTGGGCGGCGGATCTGCGGATGCATCGTTTGTATTGAAAGGACTTAATGAGCTGTTTAAACTAAATTTGACAAGTACACAGTTAAGGAGATATGCCGCGAAATTGGGGGCAGACTGCCCATTCTTTATTGCAAATACGCCCGTGTTTGCAACTGGGATAGGGACAGATTTTAAGGAGATACCGCTTGATCTGAATGAATACCATATCGCGGTTATTATGCCTGATATCCATGTCTCTACAGTCGAAGCTTACAGTGGAGTGAAACCGATGCCCTCAGATATTAATCTGGAAGAGGCGATCCGATTGCCTATTCAGGAATGGAAATTCCATATTCGAAATGATTTTGAAGAATCTATTTTCGAGCGTTATCCCTTGCTCAAAGAAATTAAAGATGCTTTGTATCATAAAGGGGCAATATACTCCTCTATGTCAGGTTCTGGCGCTGCAATCTATGCCATTTTTTGGAAAAAGATGGATTTAAGTGAGTTTTCCAAATATGGTAAGGTTTACTATCCCGTTGTGTTAGACAGATAATTAAAGTTTGTAAAAAGCAATAGGCCATACTTAGTTCTAAATGTATGCCTATTGCTTTTTTAGACTGATAATATTAATATTCTTCTTCTACTTTGTAATCTAATAGCTCACTGGCTTCTTTGAGGACCTTCTCTTTTCTTTCCTTGTTAAGTCCAAGAATATCCAGTTTATCCGGATTGTTTACAAGATCTTTTACCAAGATCAACTGATTTTTTAAGAGCTGCTGTTCTTCCAGGTCCGAAAGTGTGGTTAAACAGGTGACCGGATAAAAGACTGCTTTATCGACTCTTCTTTTGATACTATTCTCTTTTGGATAATCCCAAGAAAGCAAGTTGATGCCGTAATAAGTTGCAAAATCGATCGAATCTGATGTAAAGTAGGCATTAGTGATGAGCCAGCCTTCCTGAAACTGTAATTTTTTGCCAAAAAAATCATAATCAATTCCACTGATATCTTTGAACCTCGATAGGTAGTACATTGGTGTGGTAACGGAGATCTTGGCGTCAATGTCATTTCTAAACTTACACTCCGCTGTCATCAACTTACCGTCTTTATAAGCGACAACATCCAATTCATGGGAAACAGCATGACCTTGTACCGTCTGCCCAGTGGTGCTTTCATATCCGATTGAACGAAGCAAATGTGAGATGTATTTTTCAAAATAAAAACCCTCAGGTCCAAGATCACGTAAGGCTTTTTTTAGGCTGTATCGCGCGGCAAATGAGTTTCGAACGGTTTTCAGTGTATCGAAAGCCAACTGATATAACTCCCTGGTTGAAATCCCATCGTATATTTCACCGACAACACTATTATATACTTCGTTTACCTGATCGCTATTTGCTCCCGAACGGGAAAGAGAATGCCGTAAGGCGTCTCCATTAAAGGGTACTAATTCTCCAGAATATTTTTTGACTTGCATGGATGTTTAATTTGATAAATACGAATATAAGGGATGTGATCCGAGAAATCATATAAAAACTATTATTCTATTTCTAAACTTTTTTGGATCATAATTTGTTTACATAAAGAAACAATACTTAAATATAGATAATTATGAGTAACCTATTGCTATTTGCATTTGACAAGATTAAGGCTAAGATAAAAGATGATTGCATTGAGGAGAATATCGGTGCTTCCGAACGCGTGCTGTCTGTGATTGCGGGTGGCTTTATTTTGGGTTTGGGCGTAAAAAAGATATTTAAATCTCCACTGACTGGGCTTTCAGGATTGACCCTTGGTGGGACGTTAATTTATCGTGGTGTAACAGGACATTGTGATGTCAAAAAATTGCTGGAAGATAAAGATGTTAAAAAAGTTGAGGTAATAGAACACCGTTATTTTGTTAAATAACAGAGGGAATAACTGTATTCTGCTAATAAATAAACCAGCTTTTGTAGCGGCTTACCGATATTTTATTTGAAGATTTTAAGGTACACACTTTTTCTTGTTAGTAAGCTGTCATCATCATGTTGGTGCAATGACTCGGCTATAGATAGGTGGACTCAACGTTGAATAACTGGGGTTGTAGTAAATATAGAGCGAATATACTGGAAATTTGTGGGTTAAAATGTAGTGCAAAAATAAGCGGCCGAAAATTATCTTTTCAGCCGCTTATTTTTTTAAATCCTGCTGTTTAGTCAGCTATTTATACATTAAAACGGAAGTGCATAATGTCACCATCTTGCACAATATAAGTTTTTCCTTCTACAGCTAATTTGCCGGCTTCCTTTACAGCACTTTCTGAACCTAGACTAACAAAGTCATCATATTTGATCACTTCAGCACGGATAAATCCTTTCTCAAAATCTGTATGAATGACACCAGCTGCCTGAGGCGCTGTGAAACCAGTCTCAATTGTCCAGGCACGTACTTCTTGAACGCCTGCTGTAAAGTAGGTCGCTAAATTTAATAAGGAATATGCTGCTCTGATCAACTTATGGACACCAGATTCTTCTAATCCGAGGTCATCCAAAAACATCTTACGCTCTTCGTAACTCTCCAATTGAGCGATTTCAGACTCAATTTGTGCAGATATAACCAATACTTCAGCTTTTTCATCTTTCACGGCTTCTTTTACACGATCCACATAAGCGTTACCCGTATTGACAGAGCCTTCATCCACATTACATACGTAAAGTACTGGCTTTGCGGTTAACAAGGCTAAGTCTTGGATAAATTCAAAATCTTCGGCTTCAATAGGTGCTGTACGTGCTGACTTGCCTGCCTCCAAATGTTCTTTAACGACAGATAGGATGTCAAAGGTCTTCTTAGCATCTTTATCACCACCGGTTTTTGCCATTTTCTCAACTTTTTGGATACGCTTTACCACAGTATCCAAATCCTTAAGTTGCAATTCTGTATCGATGATTTCTTTATCTCGGATTGGATCTACCGATCCATCCACGTGGATGACATTACCATCATCGAAACATCTCAAAACGTGGATGATCGCATTTGTTGTGCGGATATTTCCTAAAAACTGGTTACCTAATCCTTCACCTTTTGATGCTCCTTTTACCAATCCGGCGATATCGACGATTTCAATGGTATTTGGAACGATACGTTGTGGATTGACTAACTCAGCTAATTTATTTAGACGGGCATCCGGTACGGTAATTACCCCAACATTTGGTTCAATTGTACAAAATGGAAAGTTTGCTGCCTGTGCTTTCGCATTCGACAGACAGTTAAATAATGTTGATTTACCAACGTTTGGTAAACCTACGATACCGCATTGTAAAGCCATATATAGTGCAAATTTTTGAAATTCCACAAAGATAGAAAATTCACTGTAATTTTTAACTATCTTGTGGAATGCTTCGATGGTACAAAATTGATAACGCCCAATTTCTAAAGGATAAGGGGATAACAGAGCATAATTTTGGCGGAAAGACCATTTGTCTTACTTGGTTTGAAGATCAATTGCATGCCTTCTCCAGGAAATGTCCCCATGCGGGCGCTCCGCTCAAAAATGGTTGGTGTGAACGGGGTAAAGTGATCTGTCCCTTCCATCGCCATGAATTTGATCTTGTAACAGGCAAGGGTAATCCTGCCCAACATGACTTTATCCATATTTACCCCGTTAAAGAGGAAGAAAACACCTATTATGTGGGTCTTGAGAAAGGATTTTGGCAAAGTTTTCTCGGTTTTAAAAGTAACTAAAGTATCATATCTCTTGATGCAATCGCATATCTAAGCAGTAAATAAGTATATTTGCTTTCGAAAACAAATTAAAAACATGCAGGGGAAAAAGATTGGTATAATTGGTAGCGGAAGCTGGGCGACGGCCATGATTAAGATGCTATGCGAAAATGACCAAGACAAACATATTTTTTGGTGGATTAGAAAAGAGGAGGATGCAGAGTATATTCAACAATTCAAACACAACCCGACCTATTTGAGTGGTGTTTCTGTTGATTTGAGTATTACAACCATCGATACCAATGCCAAAAATGTTGTTGTTAATTCAGATATTGTTATTTTAAATACGCCAGCAGCCTATTTAAAAGATGCATTGAGAGGAGTCACAAAAGAGGATTTTAAAGATAAAATAGTCGTGTCAGCCATCAAAGGGATTATTCCTAAGGATAACCTGATTATCGGCGAATTTTTGGAACAGCATTACGCGGTCGATATCGAACGGATCTGTGTGGTCGGAGGACCTTGTCATGCGGAAGAAGTCGCATTAGGCAAGCTTTCCTACCTGACATTTGGATGCAAAAATTTGGATAGTGCAGCACTGGTTGCTTCGTTTTTGTCTTCCAGAGTCATTAAAACGATCTTGTCAGAAGATATTTTAGGAATTGAATTTGGAGCGGTATTAAAGAATATTTATGCCCTTGCCGGGGGTATATGCCATGGGTTGGGCTATGGCGATAACTTTCAGGCAGTTTTGGTTTCCAATGCTATCCGCGAGATGCGTCGGTTTGTTGCTAAAGTAGATGGCGATACATCCCGAGATGTCAATACCTCAGCTTATTTGGGAGACCTGTTGGTTACAGCATATTCGCAGTTTAGCCGCAATAGAACATTTGGTAATATGATCGGTAAAGGGTATAGCGTGCAATCGGCTCAGCTTGAAATGAATATGGTGGCCGAAGGTTATTATGCTTCTGCTTGTATTCAGGAATATGCCGAAAAATATGCTGTCGAATTACCTATTTGTGATGCCGTATATCAAATTTTATATCAACATCAGCCTGCATCTAAAATTATTCAAGCCCTGAGCGAAAAATTAACATAAACTAGCGATAGAGTAGATGATTACAAAAGAAGCGATAGCTTTAGCTTATAAAGAAATTCAAGATGAAATATGCCAGGCTTTGGAACGCTTGGACGGTTCGGCCCGCTTTGAGGAGGAACTATGGGAAAGAGAAGGTGGTGGTGGTGGCCGAACACGGATTATTCAAAACGGCAATATATTGGAAAAAGGTGGAGTTAACTTTTCCGCTGTGCATGGCAAACTACCCGAGACAATAAAAAAAGCGTTTGGCGTCGATGAAGACGATTTTTTCGCCACCGGAGTTTCGATTGTCATTCATCCCAATAATCCGTGGGTACCGATCATTCATATGAACATCCGATATTTCGAATTGAATGAACAGATGCGTTGGTTTGGAGGAGGGATTGATCTGACACCACATTACGTGAATGAAGATGATGCGCAGTTTTTCCATCAACAATTGAAAACGGTCTGTGATAAACATAATCCGACTTTTTATGATGAATTTAAAAAATGGGCCGATGACTATTTCTTTATTCGTCATAGACAAGAAACCCGTGGAATAGGAGGGGTTTTCTACGATAAATTAAATACAGCGAAAACAGGTATGGCTATGGAAGATATCTTGGCATTTTCCTGTGACTTAGGTCGTAGCTTTGCACCGACCTATACTGCGCTGGTTGAAAAAAACAGAAATAAAGTATATAACGATACGCAGAAAAATTGGCAATTGATCCGTCGGGGACGCTACGTTGAGTTTAATTTGGTCTGGGATTCTGGTACTAAATTTGGACTGGAAACAAATGGCCGTATCGAGTCCATACTGATGAGTCTACCATCTCAAGCCAATTGGGTATACGATCATCACCCTGAAGAAGGCTCCGAAGAAGCCAAGACCTTATCCTTGTTGCGAAAAGGTATTAACTGGATTTCATAAAATCGAAAAAGAACTAGATGGTTTCATACCAAAAATTTACTTTAGAAAACGGCCTACGTGTGTTGGTACATGAGGATCATAACACAGCAATGGCCTGTGTAAATATATTGTACGATGTAGGTGCAAGGGACGAATCTCCGGAGCAAACCGGTTTTGCTCATTTATTTGAACACTTGATGTTTGGCGGTAGCGTCAATATCCCTAGTTTTGATACAGAATTACAAAAAGTAGGTGGTGAGAATAATGCTTTTACCAGCAATGATATTACCAATTACTATATTACTTTACCCTCTTCCAATCTGGAAACAGCCCTTTGGTTAGAATCGGATCGTATGTTAAGCTTAGCATTCTCTCCACAGAGCCTTGAAGTACAGCGGAATGTAGTAAGTGAAGAATTTAAACAACGTTATCTCAATCAGCCTTATGGGGATGCTTGGCTTAAATTGCGTCCTTTAGCGTATAAAGTGCATCCATATCGTTGGGCCACCATCGGCAAAGAGCTAAAACATATCGAAGATGCGACCATGGAAGATGTCAAGGCCTTCTTCAAATTGCATTACAATCCACAGAGTGCAATTATGGTTGTCTCGGGTGATGTTCATTATGAAGAAGTTAAATCCTTGGTTCAGAAATGGTTCGGCGATATTGATCCCGGTCAAAAATATAACCGTCAGCTACCGCAAGAACCGATACAAAAGGAACTAAGAAGGGAAACGGCTTTTGCTCCAGTACCACTAGATGCACTTTACATGGCTTTTCACGGACCGGCACGACTGGAAGATGGTTACTTTGCGATGGACCTACTCTCGGATATTCTTTCCAGAGGATCTTCATCAAGACTATACCGTAGACTAGTAAAAGAAGAGCGGCTTTTTAGTGAATTAAATGCTTATGTGATGGGTAGTATTGATAATAACCTGTTTGTTATTGAAGGTAAGCCTTCCGAAGGAATATCGTTGGAAGAAGCCGAACGTGCAGTATGGGGAGAACTCGATCTGTTGAAAAAAGAATTGGTGTCTAATACCGAGCTGGAAAAAGTTAAAAATAAAATCGAGTCAACAAATGTATTTGCTGAATTATCAATCTTGGATAAGGCAATGAATTTGGCCTTTCATGAGTTGCTTGGTGATGCCGATGGTATCAATACCGAAGTGTCGAAATATTTGGCTGTTACGGCCCAAGAAGTACAAGCACAAGCACAAGCTATTTTTAATCCCGAAAACGCATCAGTATTAATGTATAAAGCACAAGAGGAGGAGATACGACATGTTGGATAGAACAAAAGCACCTGAATTCCGTGAAATCGGTCATATAAGTTTGAAAGAACCTGTCAAAAAGCAGTTCGCAAACGGGTTGCCAGTGTATGTATTTCATTCTCCTGAACAAGAACTTGTCCGCATTGAATGGATTTTTGAAAATAAATACCTCGATGTACAAAATGAAAATCCGCTACTGAATAGTGCATTAAGTGCATTGCTAAAAGAAGGTACAATGAGCATGTCAAGTGCCGAGATTGCAGACAAAGTAGATTTTTATGGTGCATTTCTCGTCCCTGAATACTCCTTTGATGTAACCTCCTTGTCTTTGTATACATTGAACAGACATAGTCAGGTTTTGCTACCGCTTGTCAAAGATATACTGACAGAAGCATCTATTCCACAGGAGGAACTTGATACCTATCTACGTAACAACAAGCAAAAATTTCAGGTATCCATTCAAAAAAATGATTATTTGGCACGACGTAAGTTTTACAACTTGGTTTTTGGTGAAAGCAACCGTTATGGTCGTACGCCAAAACTAGATGATTATGATGCGATTAATCGTGATCAATTGATTGCATTGTATCAGAAAGAGATTGTACCGAGCAATTGTACATTGGTTGTGTCGGGAAATGTTTCTGATAATTTGATGAAAGAGTTGGAGCAGATTTTTGGATTCGAATGGCCCGACGATACAGCAGTCACTACGGCAAATAATCCTGTATTTATTCAAGATGCCGGTGGTATAGCTTATGAAGAAAAAGAAAATGCACTACAATCAGCTATTCGTCTGGGGAATCAAACCATTTCGAGAACCCATCCCGATTACCCTGCGCTACAATTTGTAAATACATTATTGGGTGGATTTTTCGGTTCGCGATTGATGCGAAATATCCGTGAGGAAAAAGGATATACCTACAGTATTGGTTCGGCGGTTGCGACCTTAAAACATACCGGCTTTTTAACAATTGCTACGGAAGTTGGTGTAGATGTAACAAATGCAACGTTAACAGAGATCGAGAAAGAAATCAACCTGTTGAAGACCACATTAGCCATGGACGAAGAAGTCGAGTTGGTGAAAACCTATATGGAGGGATCGATGTTGGGTTCTTTGGAGAGTATCTTTTCTCACGCGGATAAATTCAAAAATGTCTTGTTGAACGATATGAGCTTAACGTATTATTCTTATTACATGGAACAGGTCAAAAACATGACACCCGAGAAAGTTCGTGATATCGCAAATAAATATTTCGATTTTAACCAAATGATTAAGGTTGTCGTAGGTAAATTCAATCAGTTGGAACCGATTCATCAAGCGGTTGTAAATTAAATTTCACAGACTACAAAAATCAAATTCAACTTTGTATTTTTGGTTTTTGTAAAAAAAGCATACTATCCAGCATGGAATTAAAATTAAAGAGGCCATTGGTATTTTTCGATTTGGAGACGACAGGAGTTAATGTCGCGACAGATCGTATTGTAGAAGTATCATTTTTGAAAGTGGTGCCCAGTGGTGAAGAAACTGTATATACGAAGAAAATTAATCCAGAAAGACCGATTCCTGCAGAATCAACGTTCTTTCATGGTATTCGTGATGAAGATATCAAAGATGCACCAACATTTAAAGCCATTGCGGTAGAATTAGCGGCATTTATTGGCGATGCGGATTTGGCAGGATACAATTCAAATAAGTTTGATGTACCTATGCTTATGGAAGAATTTTTACGTGCAGGCGTAGATTTTTCGTTGGAAGGGCGTGCCTTTGTTGATGTACAGAACATCTTCCATCAAATGGAACAGCGTACTTTAAAGGCAGCGTATAAGTTCTATTGTAATGAAAATCTTGAAAATGCACATACTGCTGAAGCGGATGTTCGTGCTACGTATGAAGTCTTAAAAGCACAGTTGACAAAATACGAAGGATCAGCATTTGAAGATCGTCATGGCGTTGTATCTTATCCTGTTGTCAATGATGTTGCTGCATTGCACGATTTTACAAATTTAAGTAAACCCGTAGATTTTGCAGGCCGCATCGTATACAACGAAGATGGATTAGAGACCATTAATTTTGGTAAACACAAAGGAAAACCGATTGTAGAAGTCTTTGAACAGGAGCCTAGCTACTATGCGTGGATGCAGAACGGTGATTTTCCTTTATATACAAAAAAAGTACTGGAAAATATCTGGATCAGATATAAGAAAGAAAAAAGCGAGCAAAAAGCGAAAGCAGCTCCGACGCATTCAGTAGAAGATAAAAAAACTGCTAAAAAGGAATTCAATCAGCAAAAAGAGGAGAAACCTCAAAATATCTCTTTGGATATGTTGAAAGGATTGCAAGATAAATTTAAAAAATAACTTTATTAATAGCTTAGAAAAAGGATTATGGAATTCAAACAAGAAGTGGAGCATGTACAATGTCTGATTATTGGTTCAGGACCGGCGGGATATACTGCAGCAATTTATGCTGCCCGTGCGGATATGAAACCAGTGGTATATACAGGTATTGTACCGGGGGGGCAGTTGACACAAACCACAGAAGTGGACAATTTTCCGGGATATCCAAAAGGGATTACCGGTCCAGTTATGATGGAAGACTTACGGGAACAAGCTGAACGCTTTGGAACATCCGTACGCTTTGGTTATGTGACAAAAGTTGACTTCACAGGTGATGTACACCGCGTAGAAATTGATGGAACAGTTCAGGTTACTGCCGACACAGTGATTATTGCTACAGGAGCAACAGCGAAGTGGTTGGGCTTAGAATCTGAACAAAAATATAACGGTTTTGGTGTGTCAGCTTGTGCTGTCTGTGACGGTTTCTTCTTTAAAAATCAAGAAGTTGCCATCGTAGGTGCTGGCGATACAGCTGCAGAAGAGGCGACTTATCTCGCAAAATTGTGTTCGAAAGTACACATGTTGGTGCGTCGTGATGAGTTCCGCGCTTCTAAAGCAATGGTGCACCGCGTCATGAACACACCGAATATTGAAGTACATTACAACTCAGAGGCTAAAGAGGTTTTAGGGGATGGTCAAGTGGTGACAGGAATCCGTGTAATTAATAATAAAGATCAATCTGAGAAAGATCTTGAAGTAACAGGTTTCTTCGTTGCAATCGGTCATAAACCCAATACGGAGTTGTTTACTGGCGTATTGGAAATGGATGAAACAGGCTATCTTATTACCAAGCCAGATAGTACTGCAACCAATATACCAGGAGTGTTTGCCTGTGGAGATGTACAGGACAATATATTCCGCCAAGCGATTACTGCGGCTGGTACTGGTTGTATGGCTGCACTTGAAGCAGAAAGATATCTTGCTGCAAAAGAAAACGGAGAATAAGATCCTCCAAATCGTGGATACCTTTGGGATATCAACTCTAGCGAGGATGAAATCGCAAAAAAATTATAAACATAAGCCCGATTCGATATCGGGCTTATGTTGTTTTAGACCATTATCCTCTACAATAATCCTATTGATAGATTTATCTTACGAGAATAAATAATTTTTTTAGGGAAGAACTGTCACTAATACCCCGCTAATTGATCCTTCTCACACAATAAAGAGCCTTTTATAAGAAGATCATAAATAGTTTTCAAAAAGACTACTTATTTAGTAGTCTTTTTGAAAACTATTTATATATTTGTATTGTCGTTAACAATTGGCGTTGGCAACGAATATAAAATCTAGACTACAAATTTTGAACAAGTATGAAAAACGACTATCTAAAGCCGCTAAAAGGCAACCTAAAACCTATCCCAACTTTTAATCTCTTCCTCTTCATTTGTCGAATGCGAATGTGTAGTTAAGCACAACCATCTTTCTTGTTTATAAATCATTAGACAAGCAATTCGCATTTTAAAAAAACAAGAGTACCAAATGGCATTGGCACTTGTTTGCATATTCATATTAAATAGAACTGACAATGAAAAATTTCAGCGTACTTTCGTATGCTATTTTAGTCGTGCTTTTTCTCTATACATTCGTATCTGCGAAAGCACAGCAACCTCAACCGATTATCAACGCGTCCCTAATAGGTACAGTTATTGACGCAACGACCAAAGAACCCATTGAGGGGGTGACCATACAGTTGGAGGCTGTTACACATAGCGTAAAAACAGATCAGAAAGGGAAATTCCAATTCGTAACCGGGCAAAAACTCCCTTTTACATTAATCTTAACTTTTGTTGGCTACCAGAAGAAAAGAATAATCGTCAACACATCACCGGCAATTATTGAGTTGGTTCCTTCATCTGAAGATCTGGAGGAGGTTGTCGTGGTGGGGTACGGTACTCAAAAGCGCCGTGATCTGACGGGAGCTGTGGCATCTTTGCCAGAAAATCTGCTCCGGCAGCCTGTTTCTTCGCTAGATCAGACCTTGAAAGGAGGTGTCTCCGGTGTTCAGGTTACACAAACTTCGGGACAACCCGGCGGAGGGGTGAGCATCCGCATTCGGGGTGGGGCTTCCATACAAGGCGGAAATGAACCACTGTATGTCATCGATGGATTTCCAGTCTACAACCAGACAGAAAGCACTGGTGTGGGAAGCGGTACCCCTGTCAATCCGCTGGCCAGCATAAATCCAGCAGATATAGAAAGCATTGAGGTCCTAAAGGATGCGGCTGCAACAGCAATATATGGATCTCGTGGAGCAAATGGCGTTATCTTGGTCACAACTAAAAAAGGTAAGGCTGGCCATGTACAATTGAACTATGACGGTAGTATAGGCGTACAGCGTGTGCTCAAAAACATTGATGTCTTGAATGCCCATGATTTTGCTATCCTTCGTAACGAAGCCTTATATGATGCTAATCCCAGCTTAGGTCCATATCAATATCGTAAACAGGCAGAGATAGATCAATTGGGCGAAGGAACAAATTGGCAAAAAGAAGCTTTTCGGACAGGTAACATACAAAATCATCAACTTGCACTGTCTGGTGGTGCCGAAAAAGTACAGTATTTCCTCGGTGCCAATTATTTTGATCAACAGGGTGTTATCGCAAATACAGATTTCAAACGCTTGGGGTTCCGTTCCAATATCAATACAAATCCTTTTGACCGTTTGCAGGTAGGAGCCAATGTATCTATCAATAAAACCAATGCACAGATTGCCCCAACGGGTATTGTCAATGCCTTGCTCATTATGCCTCCCACAGCAACAATCTACGAGCCAAATGGTGGGTATACGTTACGCAATCCATTTGAAAATATTTTTGCAAACCCCATTGCGACATTGAAAGAAACCACAAATACATCAAATGGTTTACGGATTCTGGGTACTTCCTTTGCGCAGTATCGTATATTAGAGGGGCTACAAGCTAAAGTGCTTTTTGGGGTTGATCTCAACAACCGCGATGATAAATTCTATCTACCATCCTACATCTATGAAGGGAGCGGATCAAAAGGTGAGGCAAGTCTAGGAAATTTAGATGGAACATCCTGGTTGAATGAAAATACCTTAACCTATACCGGCGCTATTGGACAGCATAATTTTAATGCTTTGCTTGGTTTTACACAGCAGGAAAATAAAAATGAAGTTTTTAGGGCTGGAGCACAGAATTTTGTTACAGACGATTTGCTTTTCAATAGCCTACAAAGTGGTTCCACCATTATACGCCCTTCTTCGGATACCTACAATTGGGTGCTACATTCGTACCTGGTGCGGGTTAATTATAATTATGCCAATAAATACTATGCATCAGCGAGCATACGTCGCGATGGAAGTTCCAGATTTGGTGCCGACAATAAATGGGGTAATTTCCCCTCATTGGCATTCTCCTGGCGTGTAGCGAATGAGCCTTTTTTTAAGCAAACTTTTCCCGGCGTCAGTGATTTTAAGATACGCACCAGTTTCGGTACCACAGGAAATCAGGAGATCGGTCAATATCAGTCGCTTTCAACCCTGTATAGTTTAAATTACCTCTTTGGAAATAACCTGGCCACAGGCTTTGCCTCGCAACGGATACCCAATAAAAACCTGGGCTGGGAGACGACCTTTCAATATGACGCTGGTTTTGATCTTGCTGTCCTGAACAATAGACTACAGTTTACGATTGATTATTATTATAAAAAGACAAAGGATCTATTACTAAATGTGGAGATCCCCTGGACTTCGGGTTATGCCACTTCATTGCAAAACTTTGGTTCAGTTTCCAATAAAGGCGTGGAGTTTGGTTTGAAATCAAAAAATTTACAAGGTAATCTGAGCTGGAATACCGACCTGAATGTTTCGTTTAACCGCAATAAAGTACTAACTATCGGTGAAGGTGCGATATCTTATATTTCTGGAAACTATATTATTAAAGTCGGTGAGCCCCTGGGTACTTTTTATGGTACCGTTACCGACGGTATTCTACAGTTGGGAGAGGAAAGTAGTAAAGGCGCATTGACGGGAAATGCAAATCCAAAGGCCGGGGATCGCTTATATAAGGATATTAATGGAGACGGTCAATTTACAACCGCCAATGATCGCACGCTAATTGGTAATGCACAGCCTGATTTTATATTCGGTATCAGCAATACTTTTTCCTACAAGGGGTTTGATCTCTCTTTCTTGATTCAGGGAACAGTTGGTAATGATCTGCTGAATATCAACCGTCAAAATCTTGAGATGTTTACAGGACAACAGAATGCATCCATCGATGCACTTGACCGTTGGACCGCGAGTAATCCAAGTCAACTGTATCCTAGAGCGAAACTAGATCCCGCTCCTATATTTTCGGATCAATTTGTTGAAAGTGGTTCATTCGCACGATTGAAGTCCTTACAACTTGGCTATAGCTTTCCAAAAGAATGGTTAAAAAATGCGCACATTACAAATCTGAATCTGTATCTGGCGGCGCAAAATCTATTGACCTGGACGAGTTATAAGGGATTTGATCCGGAGGTAACTTCGGGCAGCAATGTTCAGATTGGGACGGATGCCGGCATTTACCCAGCTGCCAAATCCGTTTCCTTAGGTGTTTCCTTAACCTTTTAAGTTTTACAGATACCAATGAAAAAAATATATTTCAATCTTACCGTAGTATTGATTTTGCTGACAGGGATATCCTGCTCAAAATTGACAGAAAACCCCGAAAGCACATTAGTTTCGGAGCAGTTTTACCTCGATCAGGGGCAAGCCGTTGCCGCAGTAACAGGTACTTACCGCAAATTGTATGAGACAGGGCAGTCCCTTTACAACAGCCTTTTCCAGATTGGAGTAGAGATGGCTACAGATGATTATGAAGCTGGACCCAGAGCACGAAATGCCCATGTACGTGCCCTAAGTAATCTGACCCATGATGCCTCAAATGATCGAATGGAGCAACTCTGGAAACAGAGTTACGATGCAATTAATGCATCAAACCTAAACATTGTCCATATCGAAGCGATGACACAAAATCAGATTGATGCAACGGTACAGCAGCGTTTGATCAATGAGGCAAAATTTCTCCGTGCACTGCACTACTTCAACCTGGTACGCTGGTTTGGTCCAGTTCCACTTGTGGTACGTCCTATAGAAACCTTATCCACACAAGAGCTGTATGTGACAAAGGCCTCTGAAGATGATGTGTATGCACAGATCATAAATGATCTGAAAGCGGCCGCCGGTCTACCGAATTATAAGAATTATAGCGATGCAGATAAGGGACGCGCTACATCCGGCGCGGCCAGAAGTCTTTTGGCTAAGGTATATCTAACGCGAGCGGATTGGACAAATGCCAAACTGTTTGCTCAGGAGGTGATTGATAAAGAGGGTTATGCACTTTTTCCGAGCTTCGCTGATGTCTTCGATATAGAGAAAAAGAATGGTGTTGAACATATTTTCTCGGCACAGTTTAAAGGGAACAGTGGCTATCAGGGCAATTCATTGGCCAGTCGTTCGGCACCAGCCGATATACCCGGTATCAATGGGGATTATGCCGACGCCCTACATGCCGAAGGTGGGCTTTACAAAAGCTTCGTAGCAACCGATAAACGTCTCCCCATCACATTTACAACTGGCATGACATCACCTACTGACGGAAAATACTACGCATTGGCTAAGCCACAATTCAATAAGTATTATGATGAGACCGTGGTCGGTAACCAATCACAGTCCGCTAAGAATACACCCATCATCCGTTATGCTGAGGTCTTACTCATTTTTGCTGAAGCGGAAAATGAGTTAAATGGTCCAACGAAGGAAGCAAGAGATGCAATCAACGCAGTACGTACAAGGGCAGGGGTGGAGAACGTGCTGGATAAGGAGAATAAAGATAGTTTTCGGGAGCTTGTATTTGAAGAACGCCGCAAGGAATTGGTGTATGAGTACCAGCGCTGGTTTGACCTCGTACGTCGGGGAGCAAACTATTACATCACGAAACTCAAAGCAGCGGGGAAAATAAACGCAGCAGCAAGACACCTTCATTTTCCAACTCCGCAGCGAGAGCTGAATTTAAACCCAAAACTGGTCCAACATCCGGATTGGTTGACGAAATAATAAAGATATAAGTTCAACAAAACGAGTTAAATTATGAAAACAGTATTTATTCTTTTATTGACCGGTCTAAGTTGCTTCCTGAATAGAAGTATAGCACAGGATAAACGGCCAAATATTGTCTTGATTCTGGTCGACGATTTGGGTTTTTCAGATATCGAGCCTTATGGTGGAACAGATTTCCATACACCAAATTTAACGGAATTGGCACAACAAGGCACGCGTTTTCAGGAGTTTTATAACAATTCAATCTGTGCCCCAACACGCGCAACATTGTTGACTGGGCAATATGCCCATCGTGCCGGTATGGGCTATTTTAACGTTAATCTCGGTTTGCCCGCCTATCAGGGATTTCTAAATCAAGAATCGCGGACATTGGCCGAAATACTGCGAGGAGCTGGTTATTCGACTATTATTTCCGGAAAATGGCATGTCGGCGACGATAATGATCAATGGCCTGCACAACGTGGGTTTGAGCGCTCCTTTAATTTTGTGGGTGGAGCCTCCAATTTTTATGAAATCAATGATCCCGAAAATCCCACCGTACCCTTGTATCGAAATAACAAAGCCTTCTATTTACCTAAAAATCGGTATCTAACAGACGAAATCACTGATCAGGCAATCGGTTTTCTACGCGAGCAAGCACAGGATAAAAAACCATTTTTCTTATATCTCGCCTTTAATGCACCACATTGGCCTTTGCAGGCTCCGGAAGAGGAAACCCAAAAATATAATGGTGTATACCAACAAGGTTGGGACAGCCTGCGTGTGAAACGCTACGAAAATGCACTTCAAAAAGGTGTTTTTCCTAAAGGTCAGACAATCGCTGCAAAGGACTCCAGTGTGCAGGAATGGAACAAGCTTACTTATGATGAACAACAATATTGGCAACGTCGGCAACAAGTGTTTGCCGCAATGATCGATCGTGTGGATCAAAGCATCGGAAAGGTTCGGCAGACATTAAAAGAACTAAAAAAAGATAAGAACACCATTATCATCTTTTTATCCGACAACGGCGCCCAAGGTGGTGAGCGTAATCGCATTTATACATCCCGAAATACCGAAACCGTTGGTTTGCCCGGCTCCTATGATGTACAAAATAGCAGTTGGTCTCAAACAGGCAATTCACCCTTGCGAAGCTATAAGGACAATCCTTACGAGGGCGGCATTGGTTCACCATTTATTGTCTGGTATCCCAAAGAAGTTAAAGCCAATGTTGTGAAGCGGGGAACAGGACATCTGATTGATATTGCGCCTACATTGTATGATTTTGCACAAGCGAAATATCCATCGAAAGAAGGAGACTTGACCACCAATCCACTACCAGGTATAAGTCTACGGCAACTACTGCGTACAGACAAAAACCAAGTTGACCGCCAAGCCCCCCTGTTTTGGGAACGGGCCGGAAACAAGGCTGTTCGATATGGTAAATGGAAACTTGTCTCCTTATTTAAGGAGGGAAATAAGCCGCAACTTTATAATATCGACGAAGACCGCGGGGAAAATAGAGATCTCGCCGATCAATACCCTGAGATCGTTAAAGACCTCGAGGCTCGTTATACAGTCTGGGCAAAAGAGAATGGTGTAGTAGATTATAGACTGCTGAAACCAACTGGTCAATTTCGCTAAGTTCAGAAAGTAACTAGTTGATGGACACATAATTTAAATAGATGAAACCATCATGATTTATTCAATCGCACTGGGAAATGAATAACCGAGCAAAGCGAGTTCATGAATACCGCTTAAAACATACACTCGATGAATAAATCCGATAGCTTCATCACGATTAAAAAACAAATTTATAAGCATGAAAAAGATAACATTATATATAGCCCTTATTTTGGGATGGGCAAGTACTGTTCTGGCACAAAGTAAAAAGCCAAATATTATCTTGATTCTCGCGGATGACCTTGGGTATTCAGATTTAGGTGCCTACGGCTCAGAGATTGAAACCCCCAATCTCGACCGTTTGGCGAATGAAGGGATACGCCTGAAACAGTTTTACAATAACTCCATATGTGCACCTACGCGTGCATCGCTGATTACGGGGCAGTATCAACACAAAGCAGGGGTGGGGTATTTTTCAAATGATTTGGGCCTACCGGCTTATCAGGGTTATATCAATGCGGAGTCGTTGACTATCGCTGAGGTCCTTCGCTCCAATGGCTACATCACAGCGACATCAGGCAAATGGCATGTATCTGGTAAAGGTAAGAGTCTACCTTGGGATCGCGGTTTCGACTTAGTTTTCCCGAGAGAGGAAAAGAATGCTGATTCGGGCGCTCCAACTTTCAATAAAACAACAGATTCCGCGGGTTATCCCTTGGAAAGTTCCTTTTCCACAGAGCTGATCAATCGGGCAGCTGAAGGCTTTTTGGATCAGATCAAAGGTCAAGATAAACCTTTCTTTTTGTACTTGGCACATACTGCCCCACACTGGCCTTTAGTTGCCCTGCCAAAGGATATTGCCAAGTACAAGGGACGCTATGATAAAGGATGGGAAAGTATCCGTCGTGAGCGTTTTGAGCGTCAGAAACAATTGGGTATTGTTGAAAATGGGAGTACGCTCTCTGTTGCTGATGGGGATATTTATGATTGGGAGCGTTTATCTTTTGATCAAAGACAGCTATGGGCCAAGAAAATGGAGGTATTCGCTGCGATGGTCGACCGTTTGGATCAAACTGTAGGCAAACTATTGCAAAAACTGAAAGACAACGGACAATTGGACAATACCTTAATAGTGTTTCTGTCTGATAATGGAGCACCTGCAGAGGATCTTGTTCGTTGGTTTCATGGTGCTCGATTAAATAGCGGTTCGGTTGGTACCGTGGGTTCATTCGAATCACAAAGTAAAAACTGGTCCTATGCATCAAATACACCATTCAAGGCCTTTAAAGATTATACCTATGAAGGTGGTATCAATGCGCCGTTTATAGCTTGGTTTCCGGGCAAGATCGCACAGGGTATTAAAAAGGGTACTGGACATATCATAGATTTGGCGCCGACCTTCTATGAATTGGCTGGAGCTGCGTATCCAAAAGAATATCAAGGACATCAGGCGAATAAGCTTCCAGGGAAAAGCCTAGTTCCCGTACTGTTACAGCAGGAGGATACGGTCAAACGGGAAGAAGGTCTGTTTTGGGAACGGGCAGGAAATCGTGCCGTACGGATCGGAAAGTGGAAATTGGTATCAACCTGGCCCTCCTATAAATGGGAATTATACGATCTGGAACAAGACCCTACAGAACGAAAAGATATAGCGAGCCAAAATCACGAAGTTGTATCACGTTTATCAACAGCTTATTTTCGCTGGGCAAGGGATAATGGGGTGGTGGATTTCGCCGAATTGGAGAGCAAGGAGCCTGTCAGTATGAAGGAGTTTAGAGCGAGTAAAACCCAAGAAATCGCTACACCAGCGTTTCGCTTTTAGGAGGGAGAAGCATTGATAAAATTGAGCTACTGATATATGCGAGGGGAATGTAAATTGATTCGAAGAAGTCTAGGCCAAACAAAAGAGCAGCAAATCCCTTGGATTTGCTGCTCTGCTATAATAATTGAACATACGATATTCAATTCTAATTTGGTTCAGTTTTACAAAATTGACTTTTGGAACAGTTGTATTCACTATTTGTTTTCTTCGACTTCAAATACTGTATCAATCTTCCAGGTAGTCTTATCTTTGGAAGCAGCAACAGCCAGGCGGTCGCAGCGTTCGTTCAAAGGATGACCAGCATGCCCCTTGACCCATACCAGTTTGACCTTGTGTAGTTTATAAACGTTCATTAAACGTATCCATAAGTCCTTATTCTTTTTACCAGCAAATCCTTTTTGGATCCATCCATAAACCCATTTTTTATCAATCGCATCAATGACATATTTGGAATCGGAATATACGGTAACTGTTTGGTTTAAATTTTTTAATGCTTCCAGCCCCACAATAACAGCCATCAACTCCATGCGGTTGTTTGTCGTTTTTCGATACCCTCCTGAAAATTCCTTTTCGATGAGTTTCCCTTTAAATGCTTCGTTGTCGCCTGTATAAATGGTCCTCAAAATGGTTCCATAACCACCCGGTCCCGGATTTCCGCTTGATGCCCCGTCTGTATATAATTCGATCATACCCTTCAAACTTAGATAAATTTGCGTTGAAATACAATTATAATTGCACCCCTTGCCTCTACAGCTTGGTACTCTGTCACTAATATTGGGGAGTTATACGGTTTAGCAAAGGCTTCTTCGCTGTAATTTATCGCTTACACAATAGGATTCTGACGATTTATATGTATTTTGCCGGCTTAAACTCGTTATGTAATTGATAATTTAGCTTTATGAAGTTTCAAAAGGTTTCTCTTTTTGTTCTTTTGGCGTCGACCTGTCTAAACGTCACCGCCCAGAACAATGTACCAGCACAAAAAATGGAATGGTTTGAGGATGCCAAACTGGGGATTTTTATTCATTGGGGTATTTACTCCGTTGATGGTATCTCAGAGTCGTGGTCATTCTTCAATAATTATATTAACCACGATAATTATATCAAGCAGCTTGATGGATTTACAGCCAAAAATTATAAGCCAAAGGAATGGGCTAAATTGATCAAACAAGCTGGGGCAAAGTATACGGTTATCACGACAAAACATCACGATGGGATTTCCTTATGGAATACCAAAGCGGATAAGGCTATTACAACAATGAAAGATGCTGCTGCAAAACAAGATGTTATTACACCATTTGTACAAGCTATACAGCAAGAGGGCCTGCATACAGGTTTATATTATTCATTGCCAGATTGGAGCCATCCCTATTATGATGTGTTTACTCGCGCAAGAAAGCGTTATGAACTGGCCAAAGAACCCAACCGTTGGAACCATTATGTAGAATATTATCAGAAACAACTCAGTGAGTTATCACAGCAATATAAACCCGAACTGATCTGGTTTGATGGGGACTGGGAACATAGTGCCGAGGAGTGGAAAGCAAAGGAAACTCTGGCGCTGTTGCGTAAACATAATCCGAATATCATTATTAATTCGCGGTTGAACCATCACGGTGATTACGAAACGCCTGAACAAGGTATTCCTGTAACCCGTCCGGAAACTAAGTTTTGGGAACTCTGCTACACCATGAACGACTCCTGGGGCTATCAACCATTTGACAAGAAATACAAATCACCCAACATGATTATCCGCACCTTGGTTGATTGTATCTCGATGGGCGGAAATCTGTTGTTGGATATCGGTCCAAAAGCCGATG
The DNA here is from genome assembly GCF_059420745.1 of Sphingobacterium sp. GW821-FHT03E03. Taxonomy (NCBI): domain Bacteria; kingdom Pseudomonadati; phylum Bacteroidota; class Sphingobacteriia; order Sphingobacteriales; family Sphingobacteriaceae; genus Sphingobacterium; species Sphingobacterium sp. GW821-FHT03E03. The sequence continues at coordinate 167,245 of NZ_JBWKUH010000006.1, read as the reverse complement.
GAAGCATTCCTGAAGAGCAAATGAATATTTTGAAGCAGCTGGGAAGATGGACAAATAAACACGCAACGGCTATTTATGGTACAAGAGCAGGTATTCCATTTGAGAATTATCAAGGAAAGTCCGCTTTGTCAAAAGATGGGAAAACACTTTATCTCTATGTATATGAGCAAAAACCGCAATTACAACTAAAGGGTTTGCTGAATACAGCTCTTCCAGAGCTTTCAGTTGTGGGGGATGCCGCCTCAAAGGTGACAGCAACTACTGCCGATGCAGCAATCCAATTGGATCTAACGAAAGTTAACTTCGATCAAGATGTTACCGTTTTGGCGTTGAAATTCAAGGATAAGGTTCAATGGCAGGCTCCACATGGAAAAGAGGTAAGCCTGGAAAATGTTTTAAACAACAAACATACTGGTACTGCGTTAAATCAAATTGCGTCAACACTGCATGTTGGAAAGAATATCTTCGATCATTCCGGTTTGACATTAGACGGTATGGAGACTAAGTTGGCTACGGGGCACCTGACAAATCCAATCGTGTTGGATTGGGTTAAAAAGCATGCTGAAGCACTTTACGAAACCGGAAAAGGCTTGCCAGAGGGACATTATGAAGGCTTAAGTGCACTTTCCAAGGATCGTCAGACCCTTTATCTTTTTGTGGAAGGAACTCCTACAGGACCTATTGCACTTAAAGGAATAAAGAATGGTATTGCACGTATTCGAGTCGTAGGTGAAGGTTCTATGATTAACCATGAGATTTTCAATAAGCTCTATTGGAGCAGTATTCCGGGGATAGTTTATATCCAGGTACCAAAAGAGCGTTTGGATAAAAATATGACAGTGATTGCGGTATTGTTGGATTCGCCTTTAGCATTGCACCGCGAAAAGGTAGGCGCAATTGAAAATAATCTGTAACTTCCTTTTATTAAATTATATCTAGCCCAAGATAATCCTATCTTGGGCTTTTTAGTTCTAGATGAATGGTAATATTTGATGCATATCTTATGGAGAGAAGCATTTTTTATACTAACTTAGGCAGATGAGTCTATCGTATATTTTTCTGTTGTCTTTGTCAACGGTTATGCTCTTAGTTTCCTGCAGTGCCGGAGATGGAAATAAAATGGAACGACAACGGGCGGATTCGCTTTGCAATGAAGTAATCAATGGAAAATTAAACCTGGAGAAATTGGCGGAATCCGATGAATTTATGTATTTCGATGAAAAATATTTTCATGAGCCTGCCGATTTGAAGACAATCACTGCTTTTGATAAGGTACAGATTCAGGTTGTAACTTATCGGATTTACAAACATGTCAAACTTGTGGATAACAGATACCAATTTGCTGTAAAACAAGCCAAGGATCTACATATACCCAACAAAGCATTTGTCTATTACCAGCGGTCTTTTGATGAAATGAACCGAAAGGCGGCCGCTAGCAAGGATTCGATTCGGTTGGAGCTTCCAGATGATTATGCTACTAGGTTGATAAAGGAATAAGACAGGTTGTTCATTTTCAAAAGAAAGTATGTCTGAATCTATCAAAATCGGGAGATTTTCTTATTTTTAAAGGACTAAAAAGCCAAATGGAAAAGAAAAATATCATTGTATTGACAGGAGCAGGTATTTCTGCCGAAAGTGGTATACCTACTTTTAGGGATGCGAATGGGCTATGGGAAGGGCATGACGTGATGGCTGTCGCCTCAATCGAAGGCTGGAACAAAAATCCAGTACTGGTGCAGGAATTCTACAACCTTAGACGGAAAGCAGCATTGGCCGGACAGCCAAATGCAGCACATCTGGCCTTACGTCAATTAGAGTCAGCTTACCAGGTTACGATCATTACACAAAATGTAGACCTATTGCATGAGCGGGCTGGTTCCACAAAGATTATCCATTTACATGGCCGTTTGGATCAATCCAAGTCATCCCTTGATGATCGGTTGGTTTATCCAATTGAGGGGGACGAGATAAAAATGGGCGAACTCTGCGAAAAAGGTAGTCAACTGCGACCAAATATTGTCTGGTTTGGTGAGGCTGTCCCAGAGATTGAACGGGCGATGTTGCACGTTGCTGAGGCAGACATCCTGATTATTATCGGAACTTCGTTACAAGTTTATCCTGCCGCGGGACTTCGAGAATTTGCACCGAGCCATTGCCGATCATTTTTAATAGACAAACAGATTCCGAATAGTACAGCATTGGGCCGTGTGCAATGTTTTGAACAGGCAGCGACGGTGGCAGTACCAAATTTAGTAACACAGCTACTTCAGGAAGCCTTGGATAAAGGCTAATATAACAATGAATTATAAACCCACCATGGTTGTGAGTTAAATGGAATAAATTTTTTAAGATGAAAAGAATAATAGGATTGTTCTGTGGTTCTGTTTTGGCGGTTGCCTGCCACAACAACTCGGAGGTAAAAGTAAACACAAGTACAAACAATGCGCCGATACAACTGGATAGCGCACAGGCAAAACATCTCCTTACATTGCCCTTGCACTGTATTGAAGTTGAATATCCCAACAAATTGGGACAGGTGCTTGGAAGTGATCAGGATTTGAAGGGACCACGGACTTTGCATCCCATTTTTTATGGCTGTTTTGACTGGCATTCATCTGTTCACGGCTATTGGTCCATCGTACGCATTTTGAAGCAATTTCCGGATTTGGATAAATCTGGAGCTATACGGAAGCAGCTTAATCACAATATCACAGCCGAAAATGCAGCAGTAGAACTAACTTTCTTCCAGGATAAAAATAATAAGAACTTTGAGCGGACCTACGGTTGGGCATGGCTCTTACAGTTGCAAAAAGAATTATTGACCTGGAAAGATCCGGATGCAGAACGTTGGGCAAAAATTCTGGATCCAATGGCAAAGCATGTTATGAAAGCTTATCAGGAATATTTACCGAAATTGGTCTATCCGATCCGGACAGGCTATCACGATAATTCAGCTTTTGGTCTTTCATTGGCATTGGACTATGCACGGGGGACAAACAATGCCGCCTTCGAAAAATCTTTGACGACAAACGCTGTGAGGCTATATGATCTTGATAAAAACTGTAATATCTCTTTTGAACCCAGTGGAAGCGATTTCCTTTCACCCTGTCTTGAGGAAGCGCACTGCATGAGTGTAGTTTTAGGCGAGGACCAATATCGAAAATGGTTGAAAGATTTTCTTCCCGAAATTTTTAATCCGGATTTTAATTTGGAACCTGGTATCGTAAAAGATCGTACGGATGGACATCTGGTTCATTTGGATGGCTTGAATTTTAGCCGGGCTACCTGTCTGAATGGTATCGCTAAGGCACTCCCTGAATTGAAGCATTTGCATGGTTTGGCCAATAAACATTTAAAATATTCATTACCTAATATCACTTCCAAAGATGATTATATGGGATCGCATTGGCTGGGTACTTTTGCCCTTTATGCGCTTTCTAAAAATTAATCGTCAAAAAAAATAATAGAAGCTGTACAATCGATCTTCGGACAACAGCCAGAAAATACAATCCTCCTATTTTTATTAATATTAGGATTGTATTTTACATGTTTTTCTCACCCCATTCATCCATGAGGACCAAGATTTTTTCCAGTGAGCGACCAAGATCGGTCAGTTCATATTCAACTTTAGGTGGTACCTGCTGATAGACAATTCGATTAATCAGCCCGTCCTGCTCCAGCTCTTTCAATTTAGCAATGAGCATGCGCTCTGAAATGCCAACCAACCTTTTTCGCAACTCACCATAACGTAGTCTTTCCTCATGGAGGAGATAAGACAGGATATTTATTTTCCATCTTCCACCAATAGTAGATAAGGTAAATGCAATACCACAATGATCTTTCCAATAAGTTTCATTGATTGTATTGGTGGAATTCTCTTTTCTGTTGTTCATACTTACTTTTTTGTTGGTATCATACAATTTGGTACGTACTGTTATTCATGCAATTTAATAAAGAAATTTGTAGCTCATCAAATAAAATATAAAAATGGAAACTATAAAATCTATTGTTCATTGGTTGAGTTATGCCTATTACCTATACGTATTTGGGTACGCTTCATTGTTTAAAGTCTTTCAGAAACAGTCCATGATGCAGAGCATGGATTCATTAGGCTTTAATAAAATATGGACGTTGGGCATTGGAATAGGAGAGCTGTTCGGTGTTATACTCCTGCTGATCGGTTTATACAAACCCGAGTTTAAGAATATCGGTGTCTTGCTTCTGTTTCCGTTTGCCGTAGGGGCGTTGACAGCACATATGGCTCATCAGGAATACCATCATTTCTATAATTCGCTAATCATGTGTGTGCTGAGTATTGTCATATTGGCGACGGACAAACAGTTTAAAATCACCGTCTAGTTTTTTTGTGTAGCACAAATCGAAATCAATTGAAATATATTCATGATTTGTGCTACTTTTTAATTGTTTTGATCAATACGATCTGAGTGTTTTATTTGGCTTTACTTATCCAATAGAATTCCTGATCGGTATATTCTTTACCATTCGATTAGACTTTACTGCTAAACTTCCTGCTATTTCTTGGTTAATTACACATAGCGCATTTTTTTTATGCTATGTTATGTTTCACTCTTGTTTTGGAAGTAACGGCTTTTTTAACATCAACATCATCTGTACACATGAGTACGATACTTTATGCATTTGCCATCAGGGCCATTACAATCAGTTTTTTCATACGGCATCTGGTCCTGACCATCGGATATCCTAAGTAGCCATCATTAATAAATAATAGCCTTTTTCTATACCCAGTTTCAAGAAAATGTCTGCACGGACTATTTATTTCGAGGTCCAATCTAAACAATATCAGTCGGGTGATGGTTTACTTACGGGATTTACTCATAAGCATCATATGATGCTTTAAATAGATTTGTTATAAAATATATGATAGAAAAGAACAATTCAAAAAAGATCAATGACCATTTGGCTAATGAACGTACATTCTTAGCTTGGATAACGACGAGTTTGGGGATTATGGGTTTTGGTTTCGTTGTCGTCAAATTTTCCTTATTTATACAACAGGTAACACTCATGCTCAGCTCAAAAAAAACGATGGATATTGAACATGAATATTCAGGAATTGTTGGTGTTTCAATTGTTATTATAGGTTCAATTACTGTCGTATTAGCTTATATAAAATATAGAAAAGTGACCAAACAGATAGAGGCGGAAAACTTTACCTATGGCTCGTATACGATTGCATTGATGTCTGCTTGTTTTCTGATTATCGGCCTTCTGCTCGGATGGCATTTGATCGTTAGCTTATAAAATCAATATCTGCCAAATGGATAATACGATTTACATCAGGCGTTGTTGACAAATAGACCATAAATCTCAAGAGTAGGAATACCATGACTGGCGTTACGGATATTAAATGAACAGTAATGAATTTTAAAAGAATGCCTAACAGGTGAAAATATCTATTTACTTTGTATGATGTAACAGAATAGATATGGTAAAAGTTCAATAGAGATAGTGAAATTGATAATGGTTTTGCTATTAACAACGAATAGCAAAAAATAAGATATCCTACAATCCTTCGTAAATAAAAAAAATACTTGTCAAATTTTCGGTTGTAGAAAGAATGTATTCGCTATAGATTTGTTCTATCATCATAAATAATCGCATTATGGAATTAAGTTTCGAACAAATGTATCAGGCTATCATTGATAAAGATATCAATTATGAGGGTATATTTTTTACTGCTGTAAAGACAACGGGAATTTTTTGTCGACCTTCCTGTACTGCAAGGAAACCCAAACCTGAGAACATCGAATTTTTCAAATCGACCAAAGAATGTATCCTGCGTGGATATCGTGCATGCAAGGTATGCCATCCACTTGAGATGTTAAGTGAAACACCCGCCTACATCAAACAGATTATAGCCGAACTATCAGCCGATCCGAGCATAAAGTTCAAGGACTACGATCTACGTCAACGCCACATCGAGCCGAACCAATTGCGACGCTGGTTTATGAAAAATCATGGCATAACCTTTCATGCCTATCAGCGGATGTTTAGAATAAATTCGGCATTTAAAAAAATCCAAAAGGGCGCTTCCGTGACAGATGTCGCTTTTAACTCCGGATTTGAGTCACTTAGTGGTTTTGGCGATTCCTTTAAGCATATTTTTGGAGTCTCTCCGAAGAATAGTAAAGCGCAAAGTATGATTGATTTAAAGCGAATTGAGACCCCGTTAGGCACTATGTATGCTTGCGCTGTACCACAAGGTGTATGTCTACTTGAGTTTACAGATCGAAAAATGCTCGAAACAGAGTTCAAAAATCTTGCGAAAGCACTCAATGGAACAATTGTCCAAGGCGATAATCCCCATTTTCCCTTGCTAGAAAGGGAGCTTCAAGCTTATTTCGAGGGTAGACTAAAAGAATTTACAGTGCCACTATTTACACCAGGTTCGGAATTTCAAAATTCTGTATGGCAGGCGTTGAGAGAAATTCCATACGGACAAACAAGATCTTATAAACAGCAGGCGCTTCATATCGGAAAACCAGAAGCGTTACGTGCTGTCGCCAATGCCAACGGAATGAATAGGATTTCCATTTTGGTACCCTGCCACAGAGTGATCGCTGCCGATGGAGGTCTAAGCGGTTACGGTGGTGGTATCTGGCGAAAAAAATGGTTGCTGGAGCTAGAAAAGCAATTGTGCTGATCGCACGAATTCCTGTATTTCCTAATTTATAAACATTAATTCTATTCCCATGAGTACGACTATTAATAAGTGGTATGCACTCCTTATTGTGCTTACAGCACCCTTATTGTATGTGATTGATATATTTATCATCAATATTGCCATACCAACAATCAAAAGTAGCCTGCACGCATCTGATGGTGAAATACAGCTTGTTATCGCATCCTATTTATTGGGTAGTGCATGTTTTTTGATCATTGGTGGGCGAGCGGGAGATTTTCTGGGCAAAAAGAAAGTTTTCTTTTGGGGGATGTTGGCCTTTACATTAACCTCCTGCATCTGTGGACTAAGTCAGACAGCAGCACAGCTAAATATTGCCCGGTTTTTTCAAGGTGTAAGTTCTGCTTTTATGGTTACCCAATCTATTTCTTTGATTCAATTGCTGTTCACAGATACAAAAGAGAGGGCAGTTGCCATTGGATGGTATGGTATAACTTTGAGTATTGCTGCGATTATTGGACAGGTATTGGGGGGGTATCTGGCCGAAATATATTTTTTCGTTGAAGGTTGGCGTTTAATATTTTTTATTAATCTTCCTGTTGGGATCCTTTCGCTTTTGGCTATCCATCGTTACTTGATCGAAACACCGAAAACTGCTCAGGGTAGATTTGATTATCTAGGCGCTTTTGTGCTAACAATCGGACTAGCCTGTCTGATCTATGCATTGACAGAGGGAAGGGAAAATAACTTTCCTTGGTGGTTTTATGTGTTGTTTATCCTGTCGCTGTTATTTTTGACCTTGTTTGTTTTTATTCAGCAAAAGAAACGATTAAATAAACAGTATCCGCTGATTGATATTTCACTGTTTAAAATAAAGGATTTTAGCATTGGCTTATTTGCTGTATTGTTTCACTTTATGCTCCATACCGCATATTTATTGATAATAGCTGTTTATTTACAAAGTGGATTGGGGGTAACGGCATTAACATGTGGGTTGTATTTTATCCCCCATGCGATTTTCTTTATGTTGTCTTCTCGAATTGCTTCCATGTTACTGCCGAAGTTTGGCAAGACGGTTCTACAATTGGGATTAGCGATCATATTGCTTTCGTTTTTAATGCAGATTTTCTTTTTTACAGAGCAAGACAAGCCGTTCCTATCAGTGTTTTTTTTAGCCCTCTATGGTCTTGGAAATGGCTTTGTATTACCTTTTCTCTTGAATGTCGTTTTAAACAATATCCATGAAAAAGATGCAGGTGCTGCTTCAGGAGTATTTTCAACATTTCAGCAAACAGCGTCGGCTTTGGGAATCAGCGTTATTGGAGGCGTTTTTTATACCGTATTGAACACAGGGGGCTATCTTGGGAACTATCTGTTTGCTTTACAGTCCGGACTCATGGTATGTATCCTCTTCTTAATAGTTGTTTGGGGAATGTTATGTCTATTGCCGAACGAGAAAAAGCTGTAATTATTTGGCAGTTGATCCACATATAGGGTAGTACAAATAAGTCGCATCTTTTGTCAAGCCAATTTTTATGTCTAATCGTAATGATTTAATCATCTTTTGAACATCAATCCTACTAATTGATGTTCAAAAGCAAGATTAGCTTTTCATATTCATTCTTTCTTCCTGAAGATCGAGTATGCGAAGGTGTTTTCTAATGATTTCTTCGTCTAATAAAAGCTCTTCACGATTCTTATTGATCAACCACATTCTTTGAGTTTCTAGGATGTCGATATAGATTTTTCTGTATTCAGCGTAGTTAATGATGATTTCCGAACTGGTCAATTGGTTTTCATATTTCTGCAACTGATCTTTCAATGTCGGAAAGCTGTCTACTTTGTCAGCGTAATCTTTACGAATTTTCTCTACAGCTACTTGGGCAAGTTTGTTTTGGATTTCGTAATCGATTTCCTTTTCTGTCCGCACAAAATCTCGATCTACTGGCGGGAATTTCTTTAATAAAAAGGGAAGCGTAAGCCCCTGTACAAGCAATGTTAATAGAATAGCGACAAATGTGATAAAAAGGATCAGATTTCTTTGTGGAAAAGGTGCCCCATTCTCTAAAGTTAAGGGAATTGAAAGTGCTGCAGCCAGGGAAACTACCCCCCGCATTCCGGTCCAGCCAATGATCATGGGTGTTTTCCAGCCTGGGGACTGTGCGTCTGCCACAGTGATGAAATTTCTCATCACTAAAGTGGTAATTACTGCCGCATAACCCGCCAGAATCCGCACAATAACCAGCACCGCTGTAACCGCAACTCCATAACCAATTGCGGTGTAAATATCAGTATCCCCTAAACCGTTCACAATTTCGGGCAAATCCAAGCCGATGAGCATAAAAACAATTCCGTTGAGCAAAAAGCAAAAACTTTCCCAGACTGTTACTGTGCGTATTCTGGATGCACTACTCAAAAAATCGTGACTGCGATAGGAGAGAAACAATCCACCGCTTACCACTGCTAGCACTCCGGAGGCATGAAGCTCCTCTGCCGCCAGATACATGGAGAATGGCGCAATGAAAGTCAGCAATATATCTGTATTTGGATCCGTTGGTAGGATTTTGTGCATTTTCAAGAAAATATATGCAAGTGTAATTCCGATACCTACACCACCGACGCACATCCAGACAAAGCTTCCTGCTGCCTCATACCATACAAATTGGCCTGTTGCAGCGGCAATCATCGCAAAACGGAAAATGATCAGCGAAGAAGCGTCATTCAGCAAACTTTCGCCTTCAAGAATTGATGCCAGTCTTTTCGGTACTTTTACAAATTTTAAAATTGCACCTGCGCTTACCGCGTCAGGAGGAGAAACTATTCCGCCCAATAAAAATCCCAAGGCTAAAGAGAATCCTGGGATAAAATAGTTCGCGAAAACCGCAACCGATAATGCAGTGAAAAAGACAACGACGAAAGCAAAGCTGAAGATAATCCTGCGCCATCGCCAGAGTTCCTTCCAGGAAGTTGACCAAGCGGCTTCATACAATAATGGTGGTAAAAAAATAATAAATATTAATTCAGGCTCCACTTTTATCGGTGGTACCCCTGGAATAAAACTTATTAAAAGTCCTGCCAATACAAGCAAAACAGGATATGCAACCTGAATTTTTTTTGCCAGCATAATGAGCATGGTAATCAACAGGACCAGAAAGAGATAGAATGCGAAATTTTCTAACATGTATTCGTTTTAGATACATAAATATATATTAAAATTTTAAAAACATGTATAGCCCGTTTAAAATTTAAATTGAGCTAAAAGCTGCACAACTTTGCTCAGCATGATGCTCAGAAAAATATGTTAGAAACCTTTGGCATTGAGAACAACTTTGAATTAATAGGACACAGAAATTTGATAAAAGAACAAAACCTGTAGGTATTCTCCAAGGCATACCATCTCGAAAAGCATAAATCATCCTTCCATTCAGTAATAAAGAGTCAAGCCCAATGAGATGACTCTTTATTACGTTGGTGTAAAAATGAAGCTGATCTTTCAGAAAACACTAAAATGTTGGTGGTGTAGTATTTAGATCAGAATTCAAGAAGTCATCAATCATCGGAACTAACCAATCTATGCGGTACATCATACCGATATGTGTTGTTCCGGGTAGAATGGCCAGACGAGATTTAGGTAATCCATGTATATCACCCATTTTCCCACCGCCCAAGGCGCGAAATAATGTTAATGCATGTTCATATTGTATGCCATCGGCATCACCAATAACCATAAAAAGGGGGGCTTTTATTTTTTTCGCGTCTTTGGACCAGTCGTAAGGTTCCAGGTCGATGCTGATCACTTTCTTTACAAATTCGGGAAAATGTTTTGGATCGTTGCCAAGACTGTCGTATTGTTTCTCGATGGGCGAACCTTTAAATATATCCGCTGTTATCGATCGATAAGAGGCTTCTACATCAGGCCACCATCCATCATGTGCATAACTGCCAGACAGTACGATTAACCTCCGCACCTGTTCGGGATGCCGTATGGCCAGCTGAAAAGCTACGCCGCCACCCATGCTGTAGCCCAATATGTCGGTACTATCTATTTGAAGATGTCTCAATAATCCAGATACATCATCGGCCATACCCTCATAACTGATTTTTCGAGCAATATCTCTGGTACGTCCGTGCCCCTGCATTTCCGCGACAATTACTTTTCGCCCCTTAAACATTGGGATGGCCTGAGACCAGTTCAATGGAATCGTCATATAGGATCCGTGGAGTAATACAAGAGGCTTACCTTCACCATAAACTTCATAATACATTTTTAATCCATTGACATCAGCATAACCGGTTTCTGATGGTTTGTTAACAATCGATGTATTCGCTGGAGAGCCCGTTCGATCGTTTTTCTGTTGTTGACAGGATATAAATAACGCAAAAACTAGTGTTATTATTAGCCCTAATGTCATTTTTGTTTTCATATTTATTTGATTGTTAAAATATTATAAACAAATTTATTCTTTTTCAATATTGAGTTTAGGTTGAATATCCGACAATTTAAAGGGGGAAAAACGACAAAACGATAGGGGATAATTATTTTAACTATTTTAGTGGGAGAAAAGCGGAACATCGAACGTTCCAGTATGCTTACAGACTCTTAGGATAATCGGTCAATCATGGGAAATACCGTTGCGGAAATGTTAGAAATGTATGGGCTTAGTACAGCTGAGAGCTTGATCGATAACTTGGGCACTACTTGGAGTGAAAATGAAATAAGGGAATATTGTTGGCAGGTACTAAGAACTTTTCCTGATCTAAAAAAGGAAAACTGGTCAACAGGAATAGAAGGTGGAGATTATATCTATAGTTTATCCGGTCATTATATATTTATTACAGATGATATCTGGAGCTTTAACCTGATTGCTCAGAGACTAGTATTGGAGTTGTTGGTCGCAGAAATGATTGGGTTAAATAAAACAAAGCATGATGATATTTAATATTGGCGGATGGGGTCACGGATCCTTGTCTTATCGTTCGATTCTGAACATACAGTGTCCGATTATGATCAATATCTGACCGTCAATATGTCGTAGTGTGTTGTTTAACAGTAGTATACTGTTTTGGCAAGTGAGTTGATAAAGAAGTTAATCGAGAAAATTGCGTAAAAGATGAAGCGGAAATCATCAGCTTTTTTGCAACAAAAACCGAAAAAAGCGATATGAATTATATTATTCGGAATCTAAAACTTAACATCTTATGAAGATCATAAAATCTTTACCTATTGCCCTAATTTTCGGCCTAACGGTCTCAACAGCTTGTGCGCAAACCGAAAGTCAGCTCCAAAAAGAAATTTCCGGTGTTGAATCAGGGTTGATACCACCTGTCCGTTTTGAGGGGGAGCAGTCTTGGGATATTGCCTCACGTATGAAGTTTTATAATATTCCCGGTGTGAGTATTGCTGTTATCAGAGATTCAAAAGTTATCTGGAGTAAAACCTACGGTGTTGTAGATCTCGAATCCAAGGCTCCAGTGACCGCCAAGACATTGTTTCAGGTTGCTTCTATGAGCAAGCCGGTCAGTGCTTACGCTGCGCTAAAGGAGGTAGAGCTTGGCAAATTAGCTATAGATAAGGATGTGAATTCATTTCTAACTTCGTGGAAAGTTCCGGATAATGAATGGACAAAAACGAAAAAAGTCACCCTTAAGAATATCGTCAGCCATACTGCTGGTTTTACAGTAAGTGGATTTCCGGGATATAAAGTAACAGATCCGATTCCCGGGGCAGTAGCCGTATTGAATGGAGGGAAACCCGCCAACACTCCTGCGGTCTTTGTAGATAAGCTTCCAGGGGCAAATTTTCGCTATTCAGGAGGAGGATATACTGTGATGCAACAGATGCTTATGGATATCGAAGGGAAAGATTACACGAGCATTATGAATGAGAAAGTACTGCTACCATTGGGGATGAAGAATAGCACATTCGCACAACCACTTCCAACTGGACAAGCAGCGTTTGCAGCCACAGCCTACTCTGCAAATGGAAAGCCTGTTGAAGGGAGATACCATGTTTATCCAGAGCAGGCTGCAGCAGGATTGTGGTCTACAGCCGAGGATTATGCAAAGTTTGTTATCGATATTCAACATACATTGGCTGGCAAAAGCAATACAGTTATTTCCAAAAAGACAGCAGAAGAATTTACCAGCCCTTTCATTGAATCCTTTATCGGTCTAGGGCTATTTATTGAAAACTATGCTGGAGCGGTGTACTTCTGTCATGGTGGTTGGAATGAAGGTTTTAGTTCCTATTTTATTGGAAGCAAGACTAGTGGAGACGGGGTTGTCGTATTGACAAATACCAACAAACCTCTATTTATTAACGAACTCGTTCGCGCTGTCGCTTTAACCTATAAGTGGCCCAACTACATTGCTCCAGCTAATAAAATTTTACCGGCAACCTCACAAGAGCTCAGTTCCTATATCGGACGTTATTGTGCTGATAAATATGGATTAATCAAAGTCTATAAAGAAAATAATAAACTGATGGCTATACAAAATCTGGACCCGCCTGTCGAACTGATTAAAGTGGGGGTAGACACATTCGCGATGCATGACTGGGATTTTAAAATGGCTTTTGTAAAAGATAAAGCTACAGGTAAGGGGGAGCTTGTTCAGGTTTTGCGTGATAAAACAATCCATGCCAGAAATCCAAAGCTTAACGAAGGCGATGTCATTCCGTTGGAGCTGATTTTAGGAGGTCATTTTGAACAGGGCGTAAAAGCCTATCAACGTGCAAAAGAAGAGGATAGCGAACATAGACTGCTTTCAGAAGAGTTTCTGAATGGTACAGGTTATGAGCTCCTTTCTCAAAAGAAATTGACCCAAGCGATCGATATTTTCAGAGTCAATACGATTTTATACCCCAAGAGCGAAAATGTATATGATAGCCTGGCCGAAGCTTATCTGAAAGCGGGCCAAAAAGACAAAGCAAAGCAGAACTACAAAAAGTTGATGGAAATCAATCCTAAAAACGAAAAAGTAAGTAAGATATTAGAAACCCTATAATAAAAGTGTAATGAGGTAATTTTTTGTTAATTTGCACACATGTCAATGCAAGCAAATGCCTATCAATTATTTTCCAAAGAGATTCTATCTATCTGGAAAAGTCAGGATGTGTCCTATATTAAAGTGGAAGAATTATCTACCATCGAAGGGATTACCTTTTTTGAGCTAATCCCTGATTCAGAGCTTTTGGATGGGGGAGAACTCGATACACTTTATGCGATAGATTCGGAGGATGTCGATGATATGCTATTATTCAGTAAGAATGTTAAGTTTGTCGTCCACAATATTTATTTGGAAGAAGATTAAGTAGATTAAAGAACAGCACAAATGACCTTGGGTAGTTACAATCTATTGCGCGCTGCGGTTGATATGGACCAGCGGTTGAGCAGTGACGGTAAGTTTTTAGGACGGTTTAATGTCATGGGAACCAAGAAGGAAAATTTTCAGCAAAATGTCGGTCACGAACAGTTTGTTTTGAACCCATCCTTTAAGTATAATGCCAGCGAAAATACGAACGTAATATTCGAATATATTCTCTCTCAAAATAATTTTGAAGGTGGATTTTCAAGGTATGCCTATGGCATAGACGATTTTAAGGAGGTGAAAAAGAACTTTTCATTTAGCGATCCGATTATGAATCCTACCAAGTCCTAGGAACACAATATCTATGGGACAATCAACCATAACTTTAACGAGGATTGGCTGTTGACTCTATGCGTTGTATGATGAAACATTTCAGGAGCAAGTGGGATTGTTGCTGGATGGAGGGACTGCAGATCCATCCTACGGGCGAAACAAAGAGATTGGCCTGAAGAAAACCTGGTTTCAGAATAAATTGATGACCAATTTAACAGTTTACCATTTGACAAAGACCAATATGCTCACTGCGGAGGCTGGAGATATACGCACTATGTATGGCGTGCAGTCAATCCGTAGGGATTTAGGTTGAACCTAGCCTATAAGTTCTAATGCGTGCCGTTACACAGTAAAAATTATTTGTCATATATTTTACTGGGGTGTCCAAAAAATCGGGCACCCCTATTTTTATGCAGTTCTGCTTACTTCCCCACGACAAGCTCACGTTGACTATTCCATAGCAGATTAATTATAAGAAAATGCGACACTAAGTAAAAGCGTGGACATATGGACGATTATACTCTAACCATAAATGGTATTTGTAATAAGCGATTGATCTGCGATTTCATGTTGATCAACAAGGTAGATCTGTCAAAAGAGAGATAACCGTTACAAAAGGCTAATCAGCAATTTATATTTTTTGGGATAATTATTTTGGAAATGTATCGTATTTATTGAAAGTCATTAGAATCGATTTACCATTTTTTTGATCACTCAGGGATCATTCGCTTGCTATTATTTAACCTATCAGTCAACAATAGGATGTCTTGTTATTTGTAATTAGTCTAATTAATTTCATTTATACAATTGGATGTGCTATATTCGGCTCCATAATTTTTTTTTATGGGAATCAGATCTATATCTATTGCAGTAGCGATGCTTTCGCTCACAGGAGTCGCCAATGCGCAGACAGCGAGTATCTTTGGTAAAATAACTACAATTGATGGTAATCCGGCAGAGTCCGTCAATTTGACCATTAAAGGAATTAATCGGCAGACGCGGACAGATAGAAGTGGGAACTACAAATTTGACCGATTGAAACCTGGAAGTTACCAGATTGTCGTCAGTTTCACAGGGCTAAATTCGATTGAAAAGGAAGTAACTGTTGAAAATAATAAACCTGTCATCTTGGATTTCGCTTTAAATGAGAACTACGCTCAACTGCAGGAGGTACTGGTATCTGCTTTCAAAGTCAACCGAACGATCAGCGCTGTAGCCAAGATGCCCTTGAGCAATATAGAGAATCCGCAGGTCTATAGTACCGTTTCGCATGAGTTATTAAAACAACAGGCAATCACAAATTTTGATGATGCCCTGATCCGAAATGTCTCGGGGCTCAGCCGCACATGGGAATCCACAGGTAGAGCAGGAGATGGAGGTGCATATTTTTCCTTGCGGGGTTTTGAAGCACAAAGTAATCTTGTCAACGGACTTCCTGGTTTATCCAGCGGTATCCTAGATCCGGCCGGAATAGAGGAGATTCAAGTCTTGAAAGGACCCTCCGGTACGTTATTCGGCGCCAGTTTTTATGGGTATGGTGGTGTAATCAATACGATTATGAAAAGACCGTATTTTGAAAATGGAGGTGAAGTTTCCTACAACTATGGTAGCAATAAGTTGCATCGGGCGACAGTTGATCTCAATGGCGTACTGAATAAAAGTAAAACCCTGGCACTCAGGATCAATTCAGCCTATCATCATGAACACAGTTTTCAGGATGCGGGATTTAAAAAATCCTTTTATTTTGCACCATCGTTGACCTATAAAGTAAATGATAGGCTTACAGTTAATCTGATGACCGAATTGCTTGATATGAAAAGGGCTGTTGCTCCCGTTTTTTTCCATTCGGATAGGGTAGCACCGCTTACATTTAAAACTATAGACGAACTAAACCTTGATCCCAAGCTTTCCTTTACAAGCAATGAACTGACCATCAAAAATCCGCGGACGAATATACAGGGCGAAGTACTCTATAAAATCAATGAAAAGTGGAATTCGCAGACCGTGGTTTCATTTGGAAAGGTGAAGTCGAATGGAATATACACTTATATATGGGGTAACCAGGGCAATTTTTTTGACCAATATTTTCACAATGAAAATCAAAAGACCAGAACCTATGATCTGCAGCAAAATTTCAACGGTGATTTTAAATTGGCTGGCTTAAGAAACAGGCTTTTGGTTGGTGTTGACTATTTTTCAAGGAATGTAAAGGAAAATGGATCCGGCTGGGGACTAGGGCGTAGGGTAAGCCCACAGGGTGAAATAAAAGTACCATTGGATGAAAACTCAACAGTATTAGATCCCGTTCCACTGACCAAGGATGCCATTGACAAGTTGCTTGCAGGGACACAAGCCGGAGGTTCTTCCCATATCAAAAATAGCTCATTTAGTGTATATGGTTCCGATCTAGTGGATCTTACAGATAAACTCTCCGTTATGGTGAGCCTGCGGGCAGATTATTTTGACTCAAAAGGCGATGTTTCCAATAAAGACGATAATTATAGCCAATGGGCACTTTCTCCAAAATTTGGAATTGTCTACGAGATCGTAAAAGATAGAGTCTCGATATTTGCTAATTATATGAATGCTTTCTATAATGTCGCACCGAGCATAACCTATGACGACAATAATGTAAAAACAGGTGTACAATCATTTAAGCCCGAACGGGCTAACCAATGGGAATTTGGCGCCAAAGCAAATTTGATCAAAGATAGACTATGGACCACATTAGCATTATACGACATTACAGTTGCAAATAGAGTATACAGTACACCAATCGGATCTATACAAGGGGGGAAGGTAGAAAGCAAGGGTTTTGATTTTGATATTGAAGCATTGCCTTACCAGGGAGTTTCGGTAAAAGCTGGCTTTAGCTATAATGATATCCAGATAATTGCCGGGAATGGAAATGACTTCTATAATGAAAAAGGACGAGCTCCCGGAGGACAAGGTCCGGGTACTTTGGCAAACCTTTGGGGAAGTTATCAGATTCAGCATGGGAAGTTGCGAAATCTCGGTTTTGGAATCGGAGGTAACTATGGTGGAAAATATAAGGTAGTAGACAATAGTGTGACGGGTGTATTTGAACTTCCGAGTTATGCGCTTTTAAACGGAAGTATCTTTTATTCTTTTCATAAATTCCGCGTAAACTTTAATATGAACAATATCAACAATAAACAATACTATATTGGTTATTGGTCTGTTAATCCACAACAAAAAAGAAATTTTGTGACAACAGTTTCCTACAAACTGTAATTTAAGATGCTTACCAAATTGGAGGAGATTTAGCTGAAATCCTTCAGACGCTCCAACGGCAGATCGTTTAAGGACCTGCCGTTTTTGTTGCTATATCCAGGGATTTTATTTCCCATTTTATGTTATCAAAAGGCCAAGCTTCTCGAAGGAGAGCGCAACTGGCCAGCAGCGAAGTAGATTTTACTAAGTATGTGCCATCGGGGATTTGTAAATTTGAACACGGACAAAAAATAGTTGTTTGGCGACTTGGCTACTATTGATTCCAATCGGGGTAACTACAGGCTGGTTACTTTAGAATCTGCTCTCTGTACCTGATTCCCATGCACCCATGGTATCAATAATTTGATGAAGGCTTTTTCCGAATTCAGTCAGTTCGTAATCAACCGATACAGGCATGGTATTATTTTGTGTTCTAGTGATAGCTTGTTCGGTTCAAGGAACCTGTTTTTATCCCTATGAATTAGCCGGAATTATTTTTCGGATGGCATTGCTTAAAACCTGTATCCCAGTGACAATGCGGTGCGGAGCCCCGCAAAGGGTCCTTTGGTTGTTATGGTGACACCTTCGGCGCTGACTTCTTTTTTCAGATCTAGTACATCGATGTCAAAATGGTCCAATTGTTTTCGAACCTCCCGTTGTTCCTCTGCGCTAAGTTGCATTTTCCCCTCAAATGTACCTTTGTTGAATCCATAATTTGGACCGATAATCCGCCAGTCTAAATAGATCGCATCACCGAGGCGCCATTGGCTACCGATCGCCACTCCGACAGTAAGAGCATTCAAAGAGCCTGAAATAGGAACCTTTTTTTGATAGTCTGACTGATCGACCGAAAGTATGGTGGAGAGGTGGTAGTTGGAATACTTGATAAAGGGTGCGATATAAAATCCTTTAAACGCTTCTTTATTTCGGAGGTAAAATCGCAACTCTGGTGTAAACGAAAAAGCCGCAAGTTTTGCCTCGCCAAGAATATTATAAGTATCATCGACACCGGATTCCCATATCGACCGGAATGGAAGGCCAGATTTGGGACGTAAACTAAGCGTTCCGTTCAGTGATATATGCTCCTGAATGGTTTTTTCATATTCAAATGCAAGGTTACCAACTGAGAGAGGCAGTAGATTCAATTTAATTAAATTGGATGATTTCTGTGCCTTTAGTCCGGTAATTGCTAATAATCCAATAACCAATGTCGTCAAGTAGTGCAGATTCATAGTTGATGTCGTAAAATAAAATGCCAAATATATCGGAATAGATGATATCATCCAATGTTATTATACAATTTGGGAAATTCTTTTTTATTCATGGAAACGTTGTTTTACAAGGATTTATTTTATCTCGATGGAAAAATAAAAAAGGATAACCAGCTTGCTGAGCCAGTAAACTCCCCGACAACTATATGGTAACAATTTAACAAGATGAGCTGGATAAAGATTAATCAGCGGTAAGACATTGTTTTTAATCTAAACACGTTAAAATTTCTTTAAAGTGTTTTAAAATTAATTTGTAGTGATTGAAATGATTTGTTGTTAACTATTGTGATTTAAGTGTTTCAAAACTATAGTGTTTATTATACACTATAACGTTTTCGGTAATTACGCAATCGTTTGATGAAATTTCTTAAAGCTTTTCCGCCTATATTGTTACTGATTTTAAACCGCTAAATTTCTTGATATAGAAATTTAAAGATACGATGAAAATAGGTAACGGATATAAAAATCCGGGATGGGGTTCTTGCGAATAAAATAATTAATACAATTCATAAACTTAATTTAAAAACCAATGAGAAAGAACATCTTTTATGTTATTGCATTCTGCTTTATTGCTGCATTTTCATCCTGCAAAAAGGACGGTGGTTGGATGATTCCTATTCCTGCTGATCCACAAACCCTGGAACTGGCTGTTGCAGACAGTGTGCAGATCTTCAAAATTACACCATCGGCTTCTACAGAGGTGGATCGACTACAATTCAGGGCAAATCACAACGATATGCAGGCTACAGGATTTTATGTCGCTCCCAATAGCACAATTACGCTGAACGTAAAAATCAATGCCGGTACCACTGTTGCCCGTCTGGCAATTGGTACGCCTTTTCGAGATAATATTCGACCAGTTAGACAGTATTTTAATCTTCAGGCGGGAACGCAGACCTTCACAGCCGATCAGTATGGAGGTTTAGTGTATGTGATTTATACCACCAACAATTACAGTACCCCCGGAGAAATTGAATTGACCTTTGGAGATGGCTTCATTCCTGTTCCGTATTTCCAAAAAGGGAAAACAACACATGCACAATGGTTGTTGACTTTGGACTCGCTTAAAAATATAGCGCCGGATGTCATGTTCTCTTCTGACCGTACGATTATGGTCGCCAATATGGATGAGGCTCTTCTATATCGGAACGAAGATCAGCAGTTAATTGTCGATCGACTGGACTCTATCATCGGCTTTTCAAATTATATTAGTGGCTTGAGTGGGGCAAGCGGCGTACATGCAATCCCTTATAACAAACATCTAATTACTGTTAGAGATTCTTCTGCTGGGGGGTATATGGCCGCTGGTATTTCTATTTATTTTACAGAATCATTATCGTATAGAATGCTGCAACCTAAATACCTCTCCAATACAAATGGCTGGGGAATCTGGCATGAAGTGGGGCATACTTATCAGCAAAAGGCTTGGACTTGGGGCAATCTTACCGAAACAACAGTGAATGTCTACTCATTGGCCAGCGAAAGAGGATTTGGTATTCCTGTGAGCCGTATTACCGCAAATAATTCCTGGCCAAAATTAGATACGTACTTTCAAAAGAATATAGCAGACCGTGATTTTAATGCGGGTGATAATGACCTAAAAATGATTATGTTCCATCAATTATGGTTGGCATTTGGCGATAACCTCTATATTAATTTGAGTAGATCTACACGTGAAAATCGACCAACCATTTCTACTGATGCCGAAAAGATGCGTTACTTTATGCTTTCAGCCTGTCAGATTACACAAAAGGATCTCTCAGATTTCTTTAGAAAATGGGGCTTCAAAGTTGATGAATCTGTTTATACAGAAATTGCTAACCTTAGTTTAACTGCACCGGCTCAGGATATTACCTTATTGAGGGATTAGACGATTTGATGTCGCTGTCAGCTGACATTATCCTCATTGTTCAGATAGTCTTTTAGAATAGAGGATATTGGAAATAAAAAGGCAAATCATTTTATTGATCTGCCTTTTTTGGGTAAGTAATGGGGCTCGAACCCACGACCCCTAGAACCACAATCTAGTGCTCTAACCAACTGAGCTATACCTACCGTGATTTTGATGTCACAAAAGTAGTATTATAGCCCATATCTTCCAAATGTTTTTTAAACTTTTTGATTAAACAATTGTCTATCAAATGGTATATTTTTATCGGAGCATATTGAAAGGCGACAAAAGATAATATTCGCGTAACAATTTCGGTTCAAATGGCCATAATTGGACCTTGGTCTATTATTTGTATTATACTATTTATGGGAAAATTTTTAAAATTTTTAATCGTTGTAGCCATTTTGGCAGTAGGAGCCTGGTTTGTCTATCAAAAATATAATAGCGGACCACGGGTAGAGAGCAAGCATCAGCTTCTTGTTGATCGCATTGAAGCTATGGGTAAATTGGAATTGGTGAAATATCGCTACAGCGATGTTGTTGAACATAAAAATATCAATACGTTCTTGCCTACGGCAAGCGTATTGCTAATTGTCAAAGCTGATGCTGTTGGTTGTGTGAATTTAACAAAACTGACACCGGAGGATATTAAGGTGGTAGGGGACTCTGTTTCCATTAAATTGCCCGCTCCGGAGATTTGTTATATTAAGATTGACCACGAAGCATCAAAGGTATATGATACCAAAATGGCTTTCCTCCGGGAGGCGGAATTGGTTGATGAAGCTTACAAAACTGCTGAAAAAGCTGTAGCAGATGATGTGAAGAAATCCGATATCCTGCAACAAACCAAAGCAAATGCAACGACTGTGTTCAAACCATTGTTGCAGGGACTGGGCTTTTCGAAGATCAACCTTACTTTTGAGTAGATGGGTTAAGCTCATGTTGATTTTTTCTTGATCTCAGAAAGGTTTGTTTTAATGCTGTATATGTGATCTGTACCTACTTGGGGTAATACCTTTGATGGATTTAAAAATTTTATTAAAATTCGAAAGGCTATTGAAACCACAGGCAAAGGCTATGTTGGTGATCTGTAATTTATTTTCAGTAATCAGTCGGCATGATTCACTGATGCGTACTTCATTGACAAACTGAACAAAGGTCTTTTGTGTACGGGACTTAAAATAACGACAGAACGAATGTTTGGACATATTCGCTAGGGTCGCAACCTGATCCAGCGGAATCTCTTTTGTAAAGTTGTTGAACACAAACTTAAAGATACGGTCGATTTTCTCATTATCTACCGAACTGTAATTGTGCGTGTAACCTGGACTGGAAAGATACGCATATTCATCGGTTGTAATCAACAATTCGATGATTTCAAACAGCAATATTGTTTTTCTAAAACCATAGTCAAGATGAACTATTTGTTCCAATTTGTGTTTTAGCTGCTGCTTTGTTTCTCCCCGAAATAGAAGTCCCCGCTTGGAGGCAGTCAGAAAAGCCTCTATTTTATGTGTTTTAAAAAACTGCCCCAATACCTCTAAGAGTAATTTAGGCTCGACATAAAGTGCCATTGAGCGCGATAGATCTGTCGAATCCTGATTCGAGTTGTCATTGTGCCAAACATGGGGTAGGTCCGGCCCCACAAAAGTCAATTCATCGGTCGAAAAACTGTCGATACTGTCACCTATAATACGTTTACCCTCACTTTGGACAATATAAGTCATCTGGCAGGCACTGTGAAAATGGAATTCGGTGGAAAAAAACGGCTGACAGACTTCTTTTGTTGCAAATGTCGCTATCTCGGATCCCTCCAATATTTTTGTGAAGATGGGTTTCATTTACTGGTTATCATGTTGTTTAATGGAGGTTAAATATAGCTTATTTTGTCATAAATACGAAATTATAGTCAAAATATCGTTAATATAGTGTCAGTATTGAGCAATCTAGGTACAGTTTTATTGTCCTAAGAGTAGTAGTTTAGCATGATGTAAAAAGGAATATTGATAACAAGAATACCTAAATATGATATTAAGAAAATTAGTTCCATTTGTACCCTTTATGCTCGTTTGTGCAATCTCGATTTTAATGGTTTGCTGTGGACGGGGTGGAGAAATTGAATCTGTCAAACGCTATGCTTCCATTACAGGAGTAAAAGCTGAAAAATTGGAATATTACAAAAAACTACATGCGGATGCGTGGCCGACGGTGCTGCGGAAAATCAAGGAATGCCATATCCAGAACTATTCTATTTTTTTGAAAGAGGTGGATGGGCAACATTATCTATTCAGCTATTTTGAGTATACCGGAGCGGATTTTAATGCCGATATGCAGCGGATGGCTGCTGATCCCGAAACGCAACGTTGGTGGAAGGAAACGGATCCTTGCCAGCTGCCACTCCCGGATGCCCGTGCCAAAGGAGCGGTCTGGTCGGATATGGAAGAGGTATTTCATACCAACTAACTGAAATAGAAAATCCGAATAATAACCTAAAACAAAAAAATGATGAAACCATTATGATTTATTCAGCTACTCTAAAAAGTGGATAAATCTGATAGCTTCATCACAATTGAAACCGCCGAAGGCAGCATGAATGCCTTAAAGAGAAAATTGACTAATGAATAAACAAATTTATACAGATGAAAAAGCAGGTGTTTTTTAGTTTAACCTTATGCTTATTGGCAGCTAAGGTAATCGCCCAAACGAAAGTTGTTATACCTACAGCATCCGATAAACCCAATCGATACCAACAGGAGCAGATCGATCGCAAGTATGGAATGTTTATCCATTTTGGTATAAATACCTTTCACGATCAGGAGTGGACGGACGGGTCAAAACCCACCAGTTCTTATACCCCAACAACCATTGACGCAAAACAATGGGTATCTACGGCGAAAGCTGCCGGAATGAAATATATCATATTGGTCAGCAAGCATCACGATGGTTTTTGCTTATGGGATAGTAAATATACTGATTACGATGTGGCAAATTCAGCTAACAAGACGAATGTTGTGGCGGCGCTGGCAAAGGAATGCCGTAAGCAGGGCATCCGTCTGGGACTTTATTATTCCTTGTGGGACCGGAAACAGAATGGCAATGTGAATGACAGAAAAGCGGATAGAGCCTATAATACCTATATGCTCAGTCAATTAACGGAGCTGCTTGATATGACCAAGAAGTATACAGACATCGTTGAACTTTGGTTGGATGGCGGCTGGGAAAAGGAGAATTACAGATGGCCCGCACAGGAAATCTATACGCTGGTCAAAAGTAAGGCTCCTCAGTGTCAGGTGGGTATCAATTGGACCATTGGTAGTCCCGAAAATGCAGATAAACACGTTGTGCAGCCTAAGGATCAACAGAATTTATTCCCGATACGTTATTTCCCAAGTGACTTCCGTTTAGGTGATCCATATTTGCCAGGTACACCCGATCCTAAACTCTTTACAGCACAGGGAAATATCTACTACATGCCTTTCGAGACAACAGTTGTACTCGGCGAGCGCTGGTTTTATAATACAACAGACAAAAAATACAAGACACTTGCAGAACTGGAAGATATCTACCGTACAGCAACAGCACAGGATAATATACTGATCCTGAATGTTGGACCCAATAGGGAAGGACGTATCAAAGAGACAGATGTAGCGTTGCTTCTCCAATTGAAAGAAAAATTAAAATTATAAAGCAGAAATACACCTATCCATAGATTATAAAAATTAGTATTAGTATGATTACAACGTACGATATCCAGGATCGCCGATTTCCCTTAAATACTGGAGCAGGTAGCGATGCTATACATAAAGATCCTGTATATTCTTATGCCGTTACCCGTTTGTTAGACGATAAAGGACGTGTGGGCACTGGCTTGGCATTCACCATAGGAGCGGGAAATGAACTGGTCTGTCAGGCGGCAGCATTTTATGCGGAGCGGATCAAGGGAATACCCATCGAAGAGCTGATGGCGAACTTTGGCGCAATCTTCAATACACTGAGCAATGAACAGCAGTTTCGTTGGCTAGGACCGCACAAAGGTATTGTACACCTAGCGCTGGCATCGGTGACAAATGCATGTTTTGACTTATGGGCGAAAACGCGAGCTGTTCCGCTCTGGAAATTATTGATCGATCTAACGCCAGAGGAAATTGTCAACACCCTGGATCTTTCCTATCTGGAGGATGAGCTGACAAAGGAAGAAGCCATTGCGCTGATTGCTGCAAATAGACAGAGCCGTCAGGAACGAATGAACATTATTGAAAAGGGATATACGGGTTACGATACCTCTGTTGGCTGGTTTAACTATTCAGACGACCAGGTCAGAGAAAACTGTAAACGGGCTATTGCAAACGGCTTTACGGCCATGAAACTGAAAGTGGGTAGCGCGGATCCGCTCCGTGACATCATACGGGCCCATATTGTTCGGGAGGTAGCTGGTGATCAAGCGACAGTCATGTTGGATGCTAATCAACAATGGACATTACCGCAGGCGCTGGCGATATGTCATGAACTCAAGGCAATGAATCCGTTTTGGGTGGAAGAGCCGACACATCCAGATGATATCGTTGCGCATAAAATACTGACTGATGCCATTGCACCGATAAAGGTCGCTATGGGGGAACATGTGCCTAACCGGATTTTATTCAAAAACTACCTCCAGTTAGGGGCTGCAGGTTTTGTACAGGTAGATGCGGTCCGTGTTGGCGGTGTGAGCGAATTTATTGCGGTCAGTTTGCTCTGTCGCAAATACGGTATCCCTATTGTACCACATGTAGGGGATATGGGACAATTGCACCAGCATCTTGTGTTGTTTAATCACATTAGTCTTGGCCATGAAGCCCTGTTTCTTGAACATATTCCACATCTCAAATCTCACTTCGTACATCCTGTAGTCATCGAAAATGGTGTTTATCGGACGCCGATGGAAGCTGGAAGTAGTTGTGACTTAATCTAAAAATTAGCTTATGTTAGGAAATATAGATTTGGGTATCGCAGTAGCCTATATTGCATTGATCCTGATTGTCGGTATTCGCGCAGGTATCGGCGGTAAGAGAAATACAGGAACGGCCGAAGGTTACTTTCTCGCCGACAAAAGCTTGCGGTGGCCAGCAATCGGATTGGCGCTTTTTGCGACAAATATATCGACTGTACACTTGGTGAGTCTTGCGCAAAGTGGATTTGATACGGGTTTACTTAATGGAAACTTTGAATGGATGGCCGCATTTACTTTGATCTTATTGGCTTTGTTTTTTGTACCCTTCTACCTCAAATCTGGTGTGGCAACGCTCCCGGATTTTTTGGAAAGAAGGTATGACCGTTCCAGTAGAGATTGGCTGACGTTTATTTCCATTATATCTGCCATAGTGATTCATATTGCCTTTTCCATGTTGGCCGGAGGTATTGTACTAAAGACCCTTTTTGGGATCAATATGTATTTGAGTATTACAGTAATATGTATTATTACCGGAATGTATACTATCCTTGGCGGACTGCGTGCGGTGGTTGTGACAGAATCCATTCAGACCATTGTATTATTAGCTGGCGCATTTATCATCAGTTTTGCGGCCTTCAATCGCATGGGTGGGTGGATACCGATGAAAGATGTCCTGATTGCTGAGGGTGGACTCGACCGCTTGTCCATGCTCCGCGGTGCTGATGACAGCAGTGGCATGCCCTGGTATGCGGTGTTCTTTGGTTATCCCATTCTGGGGATCTGGTATTGGTGTGCGGATCAGACGATTGTCCAGCGCGTACTGGGGGCGAAGGATGAGAACCATGGTCGTGTGGGTGCGCTGTTCTGTGGTTTTCTGAAAATTTTGCCCGTATTTATTTTTGTACTTCCCGGGTTATTCGCTTACACTCTCTTTAAGAGTGGGCATCTTGATCTAAGTAGCCTGGGCTTAGACGCAGCAGGCCATGTGAATTCCAAAGGAATATATACGCTGATGATCACGCAGCTGTTGCCTTCTGGCTTGATTGGGATCCTTGTGGCAGCTTTGTTGTCCGGGTTAATGAGTCAGATTTCTGGCGCCCTTAATTCGATCTCTACGATGGTCAGCTATGACATTTTTAAGCAACGGAAGCCACAGGCCACTGATAAACAGCTTATCCGTATCGGGAAAATATCCGCTGTGATCGCGATGGCTTTTTCGCTAGCTCTATTGCCATTACTGGACAGGTATGAAAGTATTTTTAACGGAATAAACGATGTGATCGCCCATATTGCGCCTCCCATTACCTGTGTATTCCTTTTGGGGGTGTTCTGGCGGAAAGCGTCGGCGGTATCGGCCAAACTGACGCTGTGGATCGGATCTTTTTTTGGTATGGGAGTCTTTATTCTGAATAAGGTCCTGCCAGATTCCTGGATCGGGCAAACTCCATTTATGATGATGGCATTCTATCTTTTCTTGACCTGTATGATCATTCAGATTATCTTATCGTACCGGTATCCGGTACAGCACAGCGCGGAAAGCGAGCAGCTCTATTGGAAGAGTCCATTGGAGCCACTTCGTGGGGCCGCATGGAAAGGAATAGGGAATTACCGCGTTTTATCGGGACTATTGTTGGCTATTGTCACAATTTTATACATAATTTTCAGGTAAGAAGTTACTTGTCGTATTTTAGATCTTAGAATTAATTGAATAAGCTTTTATAGATTTATCGTGAATAGATTGAAGGATAAAGTGATATTAATCAGTGGTGGTACTGCTGGAATCGGTCTGGCATGTGCGCAGGCCTATGCAAAGGCTGGGGCTCAAGTTGCTTTTATCGGCCTTGATCAGGCCTCTGTCGCTGCTACTGGCGAATTATTAGGTACTCCACATCTGGGTATCTGTGCCGATTTCTCCCAGGAGGAGGATGTGAAGGCAGCGATAGACCAAACAGTCGCAACCTTTGGGCGATTAGATGCCATTCACAACAATGCTGGTCTTGCGAGTCCATCCAAACCGTTGCATGACACCACGGGACAGGAATGGGCCAGATTGTTCGATGTCAATGTGAAAAGTATTTTGTTGACAACACGATATGGCTTTTCTCATCTGAAAGCCTCAAGAGGGTGTATATTAAATACAAGCAGCCTCGTGGCGGAAATTGGCCAGGAAAATCATGCCGCTTATGCCGCAACAAAAGGTGCTGTCAATGCCCTGACCAAATCAATGGCGATAGATTACGCAACATTGGGGATCAGGGTTAATTCTGTCATGCCCGCGGCGGTGATGACGCCTATGCTTCAGCAATGGGCTTTGGAGCAACCGGAGCCGGAACAGATATTTGGTTTTCTAAAAGATATCCACCTCTTGGGCTATTGCCCGGAAGGGGATGTAATCGCAGATACCTGCCTGTTTTTGCTGTCCGACAGTGCCCGGTTTATTACCGGGGTGAACCTGCCTGTGAGTGGTGGTGCCGAGCTTGGCTACCGACGGAATAGCTAGGAGATTATTGCTAAATAGCGAACTAATTTCAAATTATATAGTATATTTGGCGCGCAGATAAATCACTGCCAATATTTAATACATCAATCATGAGCCAAAAGTTTACATACAATACCCGATTTCCTGCTGTTGAAGACTTGAGAAGACAGGCAAAGAAAAGAATTCCAAAATTTGCATTTGACTATTTAATAGGCGGTTGCAATGAAGAACTGAATCTTGCTAGAAATGAAAATGATTTTGACAATATTCTATTAAAGCCGCAGTATCTTCAGACGAGCGGGGAAATTGATATGTCCGTAGAACTTTTTGGTCGCCACTATAGTGCACCATTTGGTGTTTCGCCGATTGGTTTACAGGGCTTGATGTGGCCCAATGCGCCAGAAATTCTGGCGAAAGCCGCTGCAGAAAATGATATCCCTTATATATTGAGTACTGTATCGACAAGTAGTATTGAACGTATTGCTGAGGTGTCACAAGGTAAAGCCTGGTTTCAGCTTTATCATCCTACGGAAAATAAGTTGCGCGATGATATCCTGCGACGTCTGAAAGAGGTAGAATGTCCTGTGCTTGTTGTGCTGGTTGATGTTCCTGCTTTTGGACTACGGTACAAAGAGATTAAAAGTGGATTGTCCATGCCGCCAAAGATGAACGTCGCCAATATCCTACAGACGTTTGCTTGTCCTACCTGGGGAATTGAAACACTTAAACATGGTATTCCATCTTTTGCAACCTTAAAGCCTTATATGGAAAAAGGCCTGGATCTAGCGCAACTGGGGCAATTTATGAACAGAACGTTTACGGGTAAAGTAGATGTTGAAAAGATCAAAGCTATTCGGGATTTATGGAAGGGACCTTTGGTATTAAAAGGGATTGCGACAGATGAGGATATGCAGGCTGCTATTGTATTGGGCGTAGATGGCGTTATCGTTTCTAATCATGGCGGAAGACAGCTTGACGCCAGTGAATCATCCATTAATTCATTGATTCATCTGGCAGCCAACCCAGACTATAAAAGCAAAATCAAGATTATGTTGGATGGTGGTATCCGTTCTGGAGTAGACCTTGCCCGTGCACATGCTGTGGGATCTGAATTTAACTTCATGGGGCGACCATTTATGTATGGCGTAGGTGCACTGGGAAATGCCGGCGGAGAACATACCATCAATATGTTCAAAGCACATTTATTTCAGGTGATGAAACAGCTAAGCATTTCGAAGATTGATGAGTTCCCAAAACGTTTACAGAAGATATTATCGTAATACAATCATAATAGCATTAGAAAAGCCGTATTAAACACAACTATTGCTGTGCGTAATACGGCTTTATGAATACAGATTCTGTGTGGCTTGTTACCAGTCTATTGTTCTGCTGTCATTGTCGCCAAGACCCCATTGTTCGTTGACTTGTCCGTTGGAGTCTTCGGGTCTAGCAGTTGCTGAACCGGCTGCGATACCTTGCTCGAGTTCGATCCGGTACGCCTTAACCTCCGGTGCGATATAGGCTATTTTCTTTTTCATAGTCTTTTATTTATTGTATTATATTTGATAAATCTGTTCTTATTTTTTTAGCTATAAGTTCTTAGCTACAAGGTATTTTCTTCTTTCCTGCACCTACACCTTTAATGATAGTACGACCATCAACAAGCTGAGTTACTTTTACAGTGTTGCTCTGTGTGCTTCCCCAAGGAAAGGTATTGAAGGCATTACCATTGTTCAATACAAGTTCATATAAAGGTCCACCATTAACCTTACTGCCAAACATGGTCACTTTACCTGTTCTGCTGATCACAAGTTTGATCAACGGGTTGGCTGCAGTTCCTTGCATATTATAGACCTGGTCAATTCTTTTACCTGTTTGTACATTTGTGCCGGCATATTTACTTCCATCTAGGAATTGGATATTTTGTGCTGAAGATGCGCCAACTTCAAACTGGATTTCATTTTTTGCCAGTTTCACGCCATTAATTTCCATATTGAAAGCATTGTCCAGTTCGGTGATATCAAACACAAATCCATAATCTGCTGCAGGAGCGGTGAAGCTTCTGGAGATCGTGGTTCCGCTTGGATAAAATACACCATCAATACGGATTCCGGTTTTACCGTTAACGACCACTGCTGGATAGCTCCAGTTTAATCCATTACTGGTCACATCTTGTGTACAGGTTTTGAAATTAAGCTTCAGATCATATTTCTGTCCGGGATTGATCTTTACATTTGGAATGGTAACATTTGATTTGGTTTCACCATCAATGGTCAGGCTTCCAAGTTTAAGCGTTCCAGTACTTGTTGCTGGGTGGATCAATAGGGAAGGAGTGCTGACAACTGTACGTAGGCCAATACCTAAAGCCGGAAATTGTGCTTGTACACCTGCGTCGTTTAATCCGTTGTATGTAAGCGCTTCATCCGAAAGTTTTAAGTTGGCCGATGTATGACTTGGTTTAAACACTGCATTTTCAAGTTTAGTGATGGCCCCGGTCATGTTGGCATCCATTGTCAAAGTTGTGATAATCTGACTGAAGCGGTGTTTCAACACAACATCTAGGTTGTTAACGCCTTTGTTTACTTTCAGTGTGTTCGCGAAATACATCAGGTCGCCACTGATATTATTGAGGCTTGCTGAGGATAAAGTACTTTGATTGCTAATATTAGGTACTGTACTTGTGCTATTTGTTGAGTAAGCAACAAATGTATAGGTTTTTCCAGCATCAAGAACAATCCCCTCTGCAACAGCTTCTCCACCATAGCTATAGGTCTTTTCAGTCACGTAATTCCCTTGGCTATCAAAGACAACTACTTTATATTTAACATCTTTGTCCAGTTTTTTCTCAGTTACTTGCGTTGTCGTTGTTGCTTTGGCACCCGATGAGGCCACCAATCCTTTATTGACTGCGGTAGCTGAGCTATTTGTCAATACAACATCAATGGAAGAACTATTGCCAAAAGGAACAGTCATCTCCTGTACTTCGGAAGCACTGCTTGCGGTAGAGGCTTTTGTGGACCCTTGCTTTTGACCGATAGCGTTACTTTCGTTCTCACCATAGGCCTCAACCCCCTGAAGATTGATCTTAACCACAGTTTCCTCGGTTAAGGGGGTGGTTTCGCCACTCTTTTTACAAGAGTAAATACTTGAAGCAACCAGCATAATGCATCCCAGCATCAATACATTTTTAAGGTTGCGGTAATTTTTCGTTTTCATGTAAGTAGACATTTTAATTTTACTTGTTTCTTAGTGTTTTTGATTGATTTGTACTTGTGTGATTTTTTACTTTTTATTTATAGGGTTACTATTTAAGCGTATTATCATTTTTATTTTTTTCACCTTGTCAAAATTTACAGGTGCAATTATATAGATAGCTTTCTGCTTAATCATTATGATTTTCATTAAGTAATTTTTCTTGTAGTGAAAGTTCTACAAACAAGCATTAGTGTTTAAACGTTGATTTTAAGTGCTTTGGTGGTGATTGTCTACTTTTTTATTTATAATTCTATTGGATTAATATTTTCTCCTTGGTTAATATTGGATTTGTATGGGATAATCTGATGGGAAGGACTATGATGATAGGATGTCTGCTATTATGGCACAGTTTTCGTGTAAATTATTTATATGACTGGGTAAATACGGTATTCGTTATTAAGGAATGTTGCCTGTGTACGTCAATTTGGACTAAGCGTAAGCTTGGACTACAGCGTTAGTGAGACAGCGCAGTATGCAGTTGAATGTTTTAGGACTTTAATAGTTAGTCTCTATACAGAAGATTGTTGGCGATTGGTTTAGTGTGATAGGGGCTGAAGCCTATTGCAAACTTGATTAATTTAGTTCGCCAGTAAAGCGATGTTATTATAAAAGAATAAATTTTTGAAATATTTTTCTAAATTTGTATAACAATGAGGGTAATTGTTTTCATATTGATCACCTATATCTTGGGACTTTCCTTTGTCCCATGCAGTGACGCGAACATTCGCAGCGAGGTGACAGCCATGGAAACACAATTCAATGAACCTCATAATCATAGTGAAGATACCACCGATGCCTGTTCTATTTTCTGTTATTGCAACTGTTGTAGCGGAAATATTACAGCCTTCGAATATCAGTTACCAAAAATTGAAGGTATCCCGATTTCAATTTATTTTGATAATCGGATGCCGGTTCTCAATACACCTATTTTATCTAGCTACTTCGGAACTATCTGGCAACCGCCTAAGGTAGATGCTTAATTATCACTTTTTATAGCCGTACGCAAACATTATTAAGGAATTTTGCTTTTCTAATTAATGTTAGCCATCGGTGTGTAGCTGTAACTTTTGAGGTTACAGGGGAATAGGATATTCTATATATCTATTATTTAAGCATTAATCAAGTATATTGTGTTAGATAGTATAATTAAATTTAGCATCAAGAATAAGATCATTATTGGTTTAATGACCTTGTTACTTATTATTTGGGGCGGTTGGAGTGCTACAAAGCTGCCCATAGACGCCGTTCCGGATATTACCAATAATCAAGTACAGATTTTTACCTCCTGTCCGACCTTGGCGGGTCAGGAAGTGGAGCAGCTGGTTACTTTTCCGATCGAACAGAGTATCGCTACGGTACCGAAGATCGAAGAAATCAGAAGTATTTCCCGTTTTGGACTCTCGGTGATTACTGTTGTTTTTGAGGAAGATGTCGATATCTACTTTGCGCGACAGCTTATCAGTGAGCGCCTAAAAGAAGCAGTGGACCAAATTCCACAAGGCATCGGTAAACCCGAGCTAGCGCCCGTTAGTACGGGTTTGGGGGAGGTCTATCAATATATCATTCACCCCAAAAAAGGCAGCGAAAGCAAGTATAATGCAAAGGATCTTCGGACCATGCAGGATTGGATTGTTGCGCGCCAGCTTTACGGTACACCCGGTATTGCTGAGGTCAACAGCTTTGGTGGTGAATTGAAACAATATGAGGTCGCCGTTGACCCCAATCGCCTTAAGGCGATGAATATCACCATTCCGGAAATTTTCACCGCATTGGAGAAAAATAATCAGAATACCGGTGGAGCTTATATTGACAAAAAACCGAACGCATACTTCATTCGTGGCATTGGACTGGCTACGTCGCTGGAGGATGTGAAAAATATAGCGATTAAAAAAACTGGTGCTGTACCTATTTATGTCAAAGATGTGGCCGATGTGCGTTTTGGACATGCGGTCAGGTACGGTGCTCTGACATATAACGGGGAAGTGGATGCCGTGGGCGGTGTAGTGATGATGCTGAAGGGTGAGAATAGCAATGAAGTGGTCAAGCGTGTGAAAGAGAAGCTCCCTACGATCCAAAAATCCCTACCCAATGATGTGGTGATCGAACCCTACCTGGACCGTACGGATCTTGTTGGTCGTGCAATAGGTACTGTTGAGAAGAACTTAATCGAGGGCGCGCTGATCGTTATATTTGTATTGGTGCTATTTTTGGGAAACCTCCGGGCGGGGCTTATCGTTGCCTCAGCCATCCCATTATCGCTGCTCTTTGCGTTGGGATTGATGAATGTTTTTGGTGTGAGTGCTAATTTAATGAGTCTAGGTGCGATAGACTTTGGTCTTATTGTCGATGGCGCGGTAATTATCGTGGAAGCAACGCTTCACCATCTTGGCCTGCGCAAGTCTACTGAAAAGCTGTCACAATCGGAAATGGATCATGAGGTGTTTGAATCTGCTTCAAAAATCCGGACCAGTGCGGCATTTGGTGAGATCATCATTCTGATTGTCTATATTCCTATCTTGACATTGGTCGGGGTGGAAGGCAAGATGTTCCGCCCGATGGCACAGACCGTAGGTTTTGCGATCTTTGGCGCATTGATCCTTTCGCTGACATACATTCCAATGATGTGTGCCCTGTTTTTACCTAAAAAACATCATGACAAGAAAACGTTCAGTGACCGTTTTATCGAAAAACTTCAGCGTATCTATGCGCCTTTATTGCAGAAAGCTATCCGTTTCAAATATATTATCGTCAGCTTGACAATCGCTTTCTTTGCCATATCTGTTTTCTTCTTTAAAAATATGGGGGGAGAGTTTATCCCGCAGTTGCAGGAAGGGGATTATGCTTTTCACTGTATATTACCACAGGGAAGCTCTCTCTCGCAAAGTATAGAAACTTCCATGCAGGCTTCCCGTATCATTAAAGAGTTTGACGAAGTAGAAATGGTTGTTGGTAAAACCGGAGCCGCTGAAGTACCGACGGATCCGATGCCACCGGAAGCGACCGATTTGATGGTGGTACTGAAACCCCAGAAGGAATGGAAGTCCGGCCGAAGTTATAATGAACTCGGTGCAGCCATCCTTGAAAAACTGGAAGTTATCCCAGGTGTTTTCTTTGAAAAGAACCAGCCGATACAGATGCGATTCAATGAGCTGATGACCGGGATCCGTCAGGATGTGGCCGTGAAGATTTTCGGTGAAAATATCGACTCTCTGGCATCTTATGCGAATATCGTGGCGGCACAGATTCAGTCCGTTAAAGGGGCTACTTCTCCACAGGTGGAGCGCGTGTCGGGGCTGCCACAGATCAATATCGTATATGATCGTACACGTATTGCCAATTACGGTCTAACGATTCAAGATGTCAATGATGTGGTAAGTACGGCTTTCGCTGGTCGCAGTACTGGACAGATCTATGAAAATGAACGTCGTTTTGATTTAGTTGTTCGTTTGGATACGACACACCGCAATAGCATAGACGATGTACGCAATCTGATGATTCCAACGGATACAGGTATTCAGATTCCACTGTCGCAGGTAGCAGCCATTGATTATAAACTTGGCCCCGCGCAGATTAGTAGAGAAGCCGGAAAGCGTCGGATCGTCATTGGCTTCAACGTCTCGGGAAGGGATGTGGAGAGTGTGGTCAAAGATATCCAACAGCAGTTGTCGACCAAAGTGAAATTACCTGCTGGTTATTATTTCACGTATGGAGGGCAGTTTGAAAACTTACAGAAAGCAAGCGCTCGTCTGATGATCGCAGTGCCTGTTTCCCTCTTGCTGATCTTTATGCTATTGTATTTCACATTCCATTCCTTTAAGCAAGCAGCGCTGATCTTTACAGCCATTCCAATGAGTGCAATTGGAGGTGTTTTTGCCCTGATGCTCCGCGGTATGCCTTTCAGCATCAGTGCCGGAATCGGTTTTATAGCTTTGTTTGGTGTTGCTGTACTAAATGGTATTGTACTGATCGGGACTTTCAACCAACTGAAGAAGGAAGGTATGGATGATATTTTTCAGCGCGTGAAGGAGGGAACATTGACAAGGTTGCGCCCCGTACTGATGACAGCTACTGTGGCTTCGCTGGGCTTTTTGCCTATGGCAATTAGTACGAGTGCTGGAGCGGAAGTTCAGAAACCGCTGGCGACGGTTGTTATTGGCGGACTGGTGACAGCAACCTTCTTAACATTGTTTGTACTGCCTTTGCTGTATATTATTTTTAACTCAAAACTGAATATGAAAAAAGGAAATGTGGGTAAGACCATTGCAACGGTATTGGTTTTCCTATTTTCTACCATTGGATTTAAGGCCTTTTCACAGGAACGGATCGGGATTGATAACGCAATCGGTATGGCATTGAAGAGCAATCGCCAGTTTCAGGTCAATGAGGCCGAAATAACTGGAGCAACTTATAATGTTAAGTCTGCGAATGAAATCCCAAAGACGGGTGTTTTTGTGGAGAATGAAGATTACCGACCCAGCGATAAGACAGGGATCATGAAAATCGGTATCACGCAAAGCATCGCATGGCCGGGACTCTATTCGGCGCGTAAGGAATATTTTAAGCAGCAGCTAAAATATGCCAATCTAAATACCGAAGTACTCCATGCCAATATTAAGAAAGATGTGCGCACAGCATACTATCAGCTCTGGTATCTTCAAGATAGACAGAAGCTCTATGTGGAGTTGGACAGTATCTACTCGGCAATGTTTAAGGCGACCGAATTACGTTTCAAAACCGGAGATGTCGCAGCATTGGATAAAATTGCGGCGGAGGCGAAATTACGGGAGTTGCAAGCGCAATTGGTTCAAAACAAGAAGAATATGCTGGTTCAGCAGCAGCAATTGATGATGCTCCTCAACCGCAATGAATGGATATTACCTGTAGAGCAAGCGCTGGAAAAGATAAAAATGGACGCGGATGTACAAAATCCATCGGTTGATGCCTCACATCCTGTTTTAGCTTTGCAACAACAGAATGTCAATATTGCCTCCTCCAATATTGCGGTACAGAAAAATACAAATAAGCCTGAATTTTCGGGCAGATTCTTTTCACAGCGCCTTTGGGGCGCAAAAGATCCTTTTACGGGATTCTCGGTATCGGCATCATTTCCTGTATTTGGCCTGGGTGCTTATAAAAGCAAGGTAAAAGCTGCAAACGCGGAAATGGAGGCGCAACAAAGACAGCTGGAATATGATACACAAGTTTTTCAGACGAATAAGGTGAATGCATTGGCTGATATTGAGAAAAATACTGCACTGTTGCAGTTCTATGAATCCGCAGGCCTCAAGCAAGCTGACGCCATCATCAAAGCCGCGAGCCTCGGTTACAGAACTGGTGAAATAAGTTTTGCAGAGATGAGCCAGTTCTTAAGTCAGGCGATCGGGATCAGACAGAACTATTTAGACGTGCTCAATCAATATAATCAATCAGCAATCCAATACAATTACTTCAATAATAAATAAGTCAACGATGAGAGTTATCATAAAAATATTTTTTGCACTAGCGATTACAACAGTTTTATATAGCTGCGGATCAGATTCAAAAGGTGCTGGTGATGCCAAGAAGGAGGAAGGGAAAGGTGCTGCCGAAGAAAGCCATGAGGAAGGGCCCGTGACGGTAGCGGCATTGAGTGAACAACAGATAAAGGCTGTAGGTATTGCTTTTGGAACTATAGCGGAAAAGGAGCTGACAGCGACAATCAAAGCCAATGGTCTTCTCAGTGTTCCCAATAACAACAAAGCCAATGCGACAACCTTGTATGGTGGCGTAATTAAGACTTTAAATGTGCAACTAGGTGACATCGTGCGCAAAGGCCAGGTTATTGCAACCATTACGAATCCACAATTTATTCAGCTTCAGGAAGAATATGTCGCTCTGGCGAGCAAAATTACGCTTGCAGAACAGGAGATGGCAAGACAGCAAGAACTCAATGAGGGCAACGCTGGAGCAAGAAAGAATTTGCAGTCTGCAACGGCGGATTTCAATAGCCTTCGAGCCAGAAAGGCATCGTTGCAACAGCAGATTCAACTGATGGGCATCAATCCCAACAGTGTGAGCCTTTCCAATTTGCGGGCTTCACTCGTGGTGACAAGTCCGATTAATGGTACTGTGAGTAATGTCTTTGCCAAGATAGGTAGTTATGTGGATGTTTCATCACCGGTTATTGAGATTATAGATAATAGTCTATTGCACCTTGATCTTCAGGTTTTTGAAAAAGACCTTCCTATGATCAAAATTGGACAGATTATTAATTTTCAATTGACAAACAACCCTGATAAAACTTATTCGGCTAAAGTATTTACCATAGGATCGTCTTTTGAAAATGATAGTAAAACAATTGCTGTTCATAGTACGGTGATCGGTAGCAAGGTTGGTCTGATAGACGGTATGAATATCACAGGTATGATCGGGATCAATAATGTGACCACTCCGGCGGTTCCGAACGACGCGATTGTGGAAGCGGATGGTAAGTTCTACATTTTCGTAGAGACAAGCAAGCAGGCCGAAGAGCATGAAGAAGGCCACGATGATCACGGACATGCGCATGATGAGGGTGAGGCTAAGCACGAACATAAAAATGAATCAGAAGCTGCTAAACATGCAACTGAACAGGGTAAGAATGTGAATTTTGAGAAAATTGAAATTCAAAAAGGCGTCTCCGCATTGGGATATACTGCCATTACACCAGTACAGGAAATTCCTGCGCAAACTAGAATCGTTGTGAAAGGAGCATTTTTTATCAATGCTAAGATGAGCAATACAGGTGGGCATGAACATTAAGTAGTAGCATTTGTTAACGAAGTAATCATGATAAGGTATGGAACACAAACATATTTATGATGGACAAGGTAAACAACTTTGTTGTACACAGACGGAAAAAATATATAATCAGGCAGGCGCCCAACGTTTAATACAGGGCGCGCCTGCCCAGGATCAGGCACATAGTCACAGTGATGATGACGGTCATGATCATTCAGTGGCGGATGGCAGTACATTGAAACTCTTTCTGCCAGCAATAATTTCATTTGTCCTGCTGATTGGGGCCATTGCAATGGACAATTGGGTACCACAGGAATGGTTTAAGGGCTGGATCCGGATCATTTGGTATGTACTGGCTTACATTCCGGTTGGATTCCCCGTGATTAAAGATGCATTGAAGAGTATTGGAAAAGGAGAGATTTTCTCTGAATTCTTACTGATGAGTATCGCAACCATTGGTGCTTTTGCAATCAAAGAATACCCAGAGGGTGTTGCTGTCATGCTTTTTTATGCGGTAGGGGAAGTGTTTCAGACATTGGCTGTCAGCCGTGCCAAGAGCAATATTAAGGCGCTCCTGGATCAGCGCCCGGATGAGGTGACCATTGTTGAAGCAAACAGTAGCCGGGTGATCAAAGCTGAGGCTGCAGCAATAGGTGATGTCATCCAGCTGAAGCCCGGGGAGAAGTTGGGCTTGGATGGGGAACTTATCTCCGATACGGCCTCCTTCAATACGGCGGCGTTGACGGGAGAAAGTAAACCTGACACAAAGACCAAAGGTGAAGTTGTGCTGGCCGGAATGATCAACATGAATACTGTGAGTCTGGTAAAGGTGACAACAGCATACCAAGACAGTAAGTTGAGCAAAATCCTTGAACTTGTACAAAATGCGACCTCGCAGAAGGCCCCTACGGAGCTCTTTATCCGGAAATTTGCGAAAATCTATACGCCGATTGTGGTACTTTTGGCGATAGCGATTTGTCTGCTGCCTTACTTTTTTGTCGGACAATATGTATTTAGCGATTGGCTTTATCGAGCGCTTGTATTTCTCGTGATTTCCTGTCCATGTGCCTTGGTGATCTCGATTCCATTGGGCTATTTTGGTGGCATAGGTGCTGCGAGTAGAAACGGTATCCTGTTCAAGGGAAGTAATTTTCTGGATGCGATGGCAGCGATACAGAATGTTGTCATGGATAAAACCGGTACGATGACTGAAGGGGTTTTCAAAGTTCAGGAAGTTCGTTTAGAACCAGATTTTGATGAAGCGACAATCCTCAAATTGGTCAATAAAATCGAAAGTCATAGCAGTCATCCGGTAGCTACAGCAATTAGGGAATATGCGGGTGAGGTCGATGAATCTGTAAATTTGACTGATGTCGAAGAAATACCGGGGCATGGACTGAAGGGTAGTGTGGACGGCAAGGTGTTTTTGGTTGGTAACTTTAAGCTTTTGGACAAGTTTAATATCAGCTATACCATCGATCCCAATACAATCGTTTATACCACAATAGCCATTGCATTGGATAGTCGCTTCGTCGGATATGTTACCATTGCAGATAGTATCAAAGAAGATTCTGCACAAACCATACAACTCTTGCACAAACTTGGAGTGAAAGCGACCATGCTAAGTGGCGATAAGAGTACGGTCGTCACTTATGTAGCGAAGGAATTAGGTATTGATAAAGCCTATGGAGATCTTCTTCCGGAAGATAAGGTAAATAAAGTCAAGGAGATAAAGGCTATTGGTGAAAGTGTGGCTTTCGTTGGTGATGGCGTCAATGATGCCCCCGTAGTGGCCTTGAGTGATGTTGGTATAGCTATGGGGGGACTGGGCAGTGATGCAACCATCGAAACTGCTGATGTAGTCATACAAGACGACAAACCATCTAAGATACCAATGGCAATTAATATTGGTAAACAGACCAAAAAAGTGGTTTACCAAAATATAGGATTGGCATTTGTGGTCAAAGGGGTGGTTTTGATCCTTGGCGCCGGAGGGTTGGCTACGATGTGGGAAGCGGTGTTTGCGGATGTGGGTGTATCTCTTATTGCTATACTGAACGCCATCCGGATCCAAAAGATGAAGTTTTAAATCAATTTTTAGTTAGGATGTGCTTACCCTTCAAGTTGAAATATTGGAAGGGTAGGTCTTCTATTGTCTAATTTTTAAATTCTCCATGACATGAATATAGTCCAATTTATAACGACCCTATTTATCCTATGGTTTGTATTACTATTGTTCCCTTTATTGTTGCGCGCTCAGGATAGTCTTGCACTTAAAACAAGTAGAGGAATGCAATTTTCCGCTATTGATAACCACGATTTCCAGTTGCGGAAGTTTATCGTTCCAACAGCGCTCATAGCCTATGGTGCGAGCAGCTTTGCCATCCCCAAGATGAAGAAATGGGACTTACAGACCCGGAATGAAGTATTACATAAGAATCCTGCAAGGACAACAATAGACAATTATACCCAGTATTTCCCTGCGGTGATGGTGTACGGTCTCAATGCATTTAATATTGAAGGGTTTCACGATTTTAAGGACCGCACGCTTATTTATCTTACTTCGCAGCTGATTTCAGGGGCGATTGTGTTTCCTGCCAAACAGTTTATAGCTGAAGAGCGCCCCGATGGATCCAATAAGAAATCCTTTCCTTCAGGCCATGCGGCGACCGCATTTGCGACAGCCCATTTTATGTATAAAGAATATCGTGATAAAAATATATGGCTCGGTCTTGCAGGATATCCTTTTGCGTCATTTACTGGTATATATCGAGTGATCAATAATAGACACTGGGTGAGCGATATCGTTGCAGGCGCGGGAATAGGCATCGCCTCCACTGAGCTCACCTATTGGCTGTACCCGAAGATGACAGGTCTGTTTCGAGGGGGAAAACAACGACAAGGACAAACAGCATTTATACCCTATATAGGACATAATAGGTTTGGAATAAATGCTGTAAGATCATTTTAATAAACTTTTTAAACACTAATTTCTTGTAAAATAGCAAGCCCAATGATTCGGGTATCTTATAGGATTTAGTCGAGCCTGCGTATAGCTTTCGTCTTAACTGCTTCGGCATGTGTCCGCTATGAATCCGACATGAGTCCGTGGTGAGTCCGAGTTAAACACGGTATCATAGCGGTATGACGATACACTCATTATGATCTCATATCGACTGAGGGGCGAAGAAGGCCATATCCTGTCTCAAATCAGATCCGAACTTACGTCAAATAATGGATAAAACACGGAATCCGTTCCGGAAAGCTAAAAGTATAGTATGTTAATCAGTTTAAATGTATAATATATAAATATAATCGTATAAATATTAAATACGTTAAAATTTAAATATTTAAATTTATCCATATATGGGTATAGATTTTATATATTTTTCAAAGGTTGCTGAATTGAAAAGAGCTGACATTTATTTTGCCACGAGTTTTTCATACAGCGGCCAGAGTTCCGCAAGGTCATCATCTGATTGTGCTTCTGGATAGTGCTCATCATGGAGATTGCGGATTTCGACACCCTGTCCCTGATCATTTACCACAACAGCGGCCCGAAGTTCGTCGGTTCCATCATAATAAATGCCCACACCAACAAGCTCGCCATTGAGAATAATTTCACTGACAATATACTTTCTTGCAGCCTTACCTTTGTGGGTACTATGACCACTAGAAATCGTGTTTCCTTTGTTATAATGTCTTTCCATAAGCATAGAACACTGGAAATATCAATTTGTTGTTTTTTTTAGCTATTTTCTGCCTTCATGCGATCGAAAATAATTTAAAATAGTTCGGAATATTCCATAGAAAAGGGGGGCTTACCTTATATTGTGTAATACAATGGAAAAGAAAACATATCTTATTTTCGGCATTAGTAAAGGATTGGGAAGGGCAATCACACTGCATCTTCCAGATCCGTCTGATGTTGTATTTGGAGTGTCCAGAAGTAAACCCGATTATTTGGAGGACAACGCTAATGTGTGTTGGGTGCCGTCTGACCTATCCAACCCTGTGGAGGCTGTTAACGCAATCAAAGACAGGATAAAAAATGCGGAAATTGACTATTTTATCTATAATGTCGGTATTTGGGAGAATAACGCTTTTAGCGACGACTATGATTTTGCGTC
Organism: Sphingobacterium sp. GW821-FHT03E03; assembly: GCF_059420745.1. Classification (NCBI taxonomy): domain Bacteria; kingdom Pseudomonadati; phylum Bacteroidota; class Sphingobacteriia; order Sphingobacteriales; family Sphingobacteriaceae; genus Sphingobacterium; species Sphingobacterium sp. GW821-FHT03E03. Next base: position 124,991 of record NZ_JBWKUH010000006.1, on the reverse strand, counting down.
TTCTACGGTAGCGGAGATTAGCAGCCTGATCAATACCAATGTCACTTCATGTATTTTAAATATTCAATCAGCATTGGATAATTTGAAGCAGGCCGAAAATGCCAAAATTATTTTGATCGGTTCTACATGGGGGCTTGACAACCACAATGGAAGGGAAGTTGCGTTTTCAGCAACAAAATTTGCACTGCGGGGTGTGGTTCATGCATTGAGAGAACAACTTCGACCTGATCAGATTGCAGTATCTATATTGAACCTTGGTTATCTGGCAACAGCGCATGATGATGAGAATAATCTGGAAACGAACACTCATGAAATAAATGACGATCTTATTCCATTATCGGATGTCATTCAGGCGTTAAGATTTATTATCTCGACATCAAAAGCAAGTTGTGTAAAAGAGATTCATATGCCGGCAATGAATGACAGGAATGTATAATGATCCGAATGCAGGAGATGTAGATCCCTATTGTTCTAATGGCCAGTTACAAACTTTAATCCAAGAATAGAGGCGATTAGCGTACCGATAAAGAATAGACGCCAGAAGCTTACGGGATCTTTAAATACAAGGATTCCTATAATGACTGTGCCGACAGCCCCAATACCCGTCCATATTGCATAGGCGGTTCCTAAGGGAAGCCCTTGCACGGATTTGATCAATAACACCATACTGACGATGAGACATAATACGAAGATACCGTACCAGGTATAGATGGCATTGCCTGATACCTCTTTTGTTTTTCCCAGACTGTAAGTGTATCCTACCTCAAAGAGTCCGGCGATGATTAAAATTACCCAATTCATATTTTATTCTTTTATACAAAGATCAGTAATGATATCTTTTTAACATTTTACAAATGTTAAAAAACAAGGGGCTAATGATCTAGCCAATATTACCTCCAATTCTATTGTAGATAGCGTCAAATTTCACCGGTATATCTTCCCCCAAATACATACGCTTGGCAGATCTATATTCCTTGTATCCTGCATTATAAAGAAATGAAATGGCATCTAAGTTATTTTGTGGTAATACAAGGCTAGCGTTTGAGTTGATATGAAATTGCAGTAACGCAAGTCCAGCAATCCGCTGTTCTGCAACGATAAGACCATCTCCTAAAGAAGGGAGATAATAGCCCGATAACGTCCCGTCTGTAAGGTAGACAAAGGACTGATTAAGCTGTGTCTCTAGTTCGTTGGATCTATCTTCTCCGGAAACGGACTGATCCATAGTCAATATTGCATTTCGGTAATCGGGAGTATATTTTTTGATATGCTCATCAGGCGTATCGGGCAATATAGGGTGTATGTCTTTAAAAAACAGGTATTTTGTGCTTTCTTTAAACCCAATTTTATGATAGAGGTAAGCCCCCATATCAGTCACAATTAATTGAATGCTTCTACAGCCATGAGTATGGGCTATCCGAATCAGTTCCAAAGTAATGGATTTACCGTAGTTTTTTCCCCATTCATTTTTGTCGACGATGATATGCCCCAACCATGCGATATCATGGTGTATAATACAGGCACCGATACCAACAATTTTGTTCTCAACAATCAGTTTGATCGGAAAGCAAAAGTCCGAAAGGATATAGTTGGTTACTTTAGCAGAAATTGAGCCCCATTCTTCCGGAGCTAATACCGATACAGATTCAACATCATTAAGAAGAATGGGTTCAAAAGCCATATAATGTGCGTTTAGGAGATCGATAGTGAAACGATCCTTTTTGCTTATCTATTATAATTTTACTGCTCTGGTAGCGATAAATGTAGGTACGTATTTATCAATTAAAAAACGAGGATTGGGTTGCATCTCCTCATCAAAGTCTGTGATCACAAAGCCTGCCTTTAATTGTCCACCAATCAGATCAGAGAGGGAGTGGCCAAATACAAGGGCTTCCTTATTTTCTATTTTTCTTGTGATCTGTTCCGGACTTAAATCTTTTACATCTGCATAAGGCAAGCTGTATTTGGGTCTAATAATTCCAGCTGCTATGTCTTCGGGATTTCGATCAGCAACAAAAACAACAGGGTTAAAAAAACTAGTGAGTAATGTTCCCCCCTTTTTTAGAACGCGGTAAGCTTCCTTCCATACCGGATTGACATCCGCTACGTAATGATTGGATACAGGGTGGAATACCATATCGAATGATTCGTCCACGAAAACGGCCAGGTCGGTCATATCTCCCTGAATGGTTGTTAGCGACAATCCGTCACGTTCGGCAACTTGGGCATCCTGTCTCAATTGCTCCGCTGAGAGGTCAAAGACAACGACATCAGCTCCTGCAGCAGCCAAAATTGGGGCTTGCTGACCACCGGCAGAGGCTAAGCATAGTATTTTCTTCCCTGCCACATTTCCGAGCCATGCCTTATCCAATGGTTTTGGTAAAAGGTGTATCTCCCAATGTCCATTTTTTGCTTGATTAACCAAAGTGGTATCGACAGCATTGGACCACTCATTTTGTTCCAATGCTTGTTTGTTCCAAGCCAATTCATTGTGCTGTAAAAAATCTATTTCCTGTTTCTGCATGCTATACGTTATGATCAACGATAACTAATATTATCGTAAGGATAAATATAAGTAGTTTCGTAGAACTTGGCTTTAATTTTTATCGCAGGAAATAATTTTTACCAAAACATTACGAATGTAGAACAAAAATCATTATTTCATTGCAGATTTATTGTATTTGTTACGATAGGCTAAAGGAGAGAGGCCCGTAACTTTGCGAAATATTTCCCTAAAGGCTTTTGAATCGGAATAGCCTACTTCATACATGACTTCGTTCACTGTTTTTCCAGAGATTTCCAGTTCTTTTTTTGCAGATTCGATTTTTACACGTTGTAGATATTCAATGGGTGTGTTACCTGTCGCTTTTATAAATCGCCGGTCGAAGTTCCGTCGGCCTACGGTAAATCGTTCTGAAAGTTGTTGAATGGAAATCTTCTCAGCGAAATTATGCTCAATATACTCCTGAGCTTTGATGATCATTTCATCCCCATGCCTTTTTTGACCATTAAAGATAACGAAATCAGATTGTTGTTGCCGGTCAAGGTCAATCTGGAATATCTTGGAACAATAGATTGCTGTCGGCCGATCATAATACTTTTCAACCAGATAAATGAGCAAGTGTAAAAATGAATATCCACCACCGTTGGTACAAATACCTTCTTCATCTGTTATAATGCTGTCAGTCTTCATGGTGACACTGGGAAATAACTGCTTGAAATTTGTTTCAGCACTCCAATGGATTGAGCAGTTTTTGTTTTCCAACAGACCCGTAGAGGCGAGTATATAGGCTCCAGTACACATGCTGGCCACATTGGCACCATGGGTATATTGATTACGTATCCAGTCAAGAAATGGGGTGTTTTTGGTATCTAATGCTGTAAAGTTCGGGGCGACGGCAGGAATTACGATCAAGTCGGTCTTGATGATGTCGGTAATTTCTTTCTGCGGCATCACAGCAAGTAAGCCATTCAAGAAAACGGACTGTTTTGAAAGACCGACCAGTTCAATTTTAAACATTGTTTTATCATGATGCTGATGGTGGTACCTATTGGCTTCGGTAAAGATATGATAGGTACCAACAATGCATGACAATGTATTGGGGCCAGTCTGAACTTCGGGGACCAAAATTGTTAGGTGTTTCATCTTTCTTGTTTAACATTGAATAATCTGATTGATCATCTATTACTCAAATATAAGAAAATGTGTTGTCCAAATCAACCGTTCATAATGTCTATTTGGCACCCTGTTTTAGATTTAAAATGTCGATATCTTTGGTTTATATAGGGCAGGTTTGATATTTAAGTAATTGAAAAATAAATACTAACAAAAAATAGATGATGAAAAAACTGGATTTTACAACCGACATAATCGTTGAAGCGAAACCGCAACAGGTATTTGATGCGATTATCAATGTTCGTGGCTGGTGGTCAGAGAACATTGAAGGGGGGACAGAAGCACTACATGATGTATTTTCTTATCACTACCAGGATATACATCAGTGTAAGGTAAAGATAGTTGAAATACAGCACAATGTCAAAGTTGTATGGCAGGTGTTGGAGAACCATTTCAAATTTACGACCGATAAACAGGAATGGGTGGAGAGCTATGTGATCTTTGATATTATTGATCTCGACGGTAAGACACAATTAAAATTTACTCATCAGGGGCTTGTACCTGATATGGAATGTTATGATGTTTGTCAGGCAGCCTGGACATATTATATCCATGAAAGTCTGAAGCAATTGATTCTAACAGGGCAGGGACTTGCTACGCTCAAAGAGAGCGTGCTGTCCCTGGCGGAAGTTAAAGAACAATTATTGGCGAAACAAAAGGGTAAAAGCATCTATCATAGATTGCTGATTAAAACCCCAATTGAAAAAGTATACTGGGCAATCACGACTCAAGAAGGGTTGGCAGGCTGGTGGACACCCGATACCATTGCTGCACCCGCGGTAGGTAGCATCTTGCGGTTTGGCTTTGGCCCGGATTATTTCAAAAAGATGGAAGTTCTTGTGTTACATCCCTATGCACTTGTCGCATGGCAATGTAAAGAGGGGTTTGAGGAATGGATAGGCACAACACTGACATTTGAATTAATACCACATCAGCAAGGCTGTTCACTTTTATTCCATCATGACGGTTGGGATAATTATAGTGGAGAATTTGCTTCCTGTAGCTATGATTGGGCATTGTTCTTTAGGAGCCTCAAATTTTTGTGCGAAACAGGAAAAGGATTTCCGTACCCTGAATTCAATCAGTAAGGCAAAAGCGCTTCATCTAGATTCAGATTTTGGGGGCAGTTTTCGCTCACCGTATGAGCATTGACTTCTTTAAGAAAGCGCTGGAAATATTTAACTAGGCGCCGATGCAAGAGCAGTCCCAATTATACCGCAATAATTGGGACTGTTATTTCTAGCAGAAGACGGGTTATCCAGGACGATTTTTTTGTCTGACAGACATGTGCAAATAGAGCCAGAAATGGACAACAGAACTAGTAAATGCAAGATCGTTCCACAGGCAGTCGGTATTTCGGCCAACTGTTCATACTTGGAAATCGAATAGTACATAGCTTATTTGACCTTCCTGTCTATGATCTGGAGGCTGTCTTTTGGAAAACGGTTTTTTAACCAAAGACGTAATTTTAATTGTTGTACTTCAGCTAAAGGATTTTTTGACGCATAGATAAAGGCAACGACATTTGCTAAACTATCTTTTTTTGCATAATACTGTTGTTGTCCTATGCTATAGGATTGTAGTTCTGGAAAAAGTACTGCTAGATCTTTATCTAATTGTGGGCTTGCTACCTGATATTTCGCAAGTTCATTGTTGAGCGCCCGTATGGTTAAATCTTTATCATTTACAGCAGCACTTCGTTTGTCGATTTCACTAAGAATAGTTGTTTTTAAATCGAGGCTATCCTGTCGAATGATCAGATCAGTTTGCGCGATACCAAATGATTCCATGGATTTTTTCAAAGCCGCGATTTCTCGGTCACTAAATTTCTTCGCTAAAAAGGCTAATTCTAAACGTTTCGGTTTAGTGAGCAATTTTTCGTAGACGACCGTGTAACCTTTATCACTAAATTGTTGCTGAACAAATTGTTTAACCTTATTCGTGTATTTCTTCTCTTGTAGTAGATTATAGGCGAAGTATAAGCTTGGTATTACTAAGGCAAGAATAATCAGTGTGATGCTCTGACTTATTCTTTTTTCCCTTTTTGGATCAACATAATGTTTCTTGGGATATCTGAGGTATTTTACGATCGTAAATGTCGCTATACATATAAATACACAATTGATGATGTAGAGGAATAAAGCCCCAGCAAAATAACTTAGATTTCCAATGGCCAGTCCATAGCCTGCGGTACAGAGCGGAGGCATCAGCGCTGTCGCAATGGCCACGCCTGGTATTGGATTCCCTTTATCTACCCTGGTTATGGCGATAACCCCGACCAATCCGCCAAAAAGTGCAATAAGTACATCATAGATATTGGGCGAGGTACGCGCGAGCAATTCCGATTGCGCTTCTTTAAATGGGCTCAGGAGAAAATAGCAGTATGATACAATCAGACTGATCAATGTTGCGATCAGTAAATTCTTGATCGATTTCTTTAAGAGTTGAAAATCAAATGTACCCAGCGCAAAACCAGCTCCCACGATCGGTCCCATCAACGGGGAAATAAGCATAGCACCAATGATTACCGCGGTTGAATTTACATTGAGGCCGACAGAGGCAATAACAATCGCACAGGCCAAAATCCATGCATTGGCACCGTGGAATGAAATATTGTTGATCACATTGTCAAGAACGGCTTCTTTTCGTTCCTCTCCTGGATGTAAATCAAAAAATTGGAGTATCTTATTCATAACAGATTGTTTTTCTCTATGCGAATATACATAAGAGAACTGATTGTTCTTAAATGAAAGAAGTTTGCTAACTTAGAAAAACCGAATAGGTAGCGTTACCATTACAGGATGAGTTTAGCAAGGATTCAACAGATCATTAGATACATTGAAAAACATTACGATAAAGACCTTTCCATTGAAAGACTGGAGTAGCTGTCAAATTATTCCTGCCAAAATACATAACGCATATTAAAGGGATGTTCAATGAATCGATTGGGGCCTTTCAAAAACGATTAGAACTTGAAAACGCGTATAAAAAACTGATTTATACAAATGAATCTATTAGCACGATCGCTTACGCGGTTGGCTTTGATAGCTTAAAACCTTTTTCCAAATATTTCAAAAAACAATTTGCACATTCGCCTAGTGATGCACAGAGTGAAAAGGCGAGCATTTTCCGGGATTTTATTGCTGGAATAGCAGTAGAACATCAATCTATACATCATTATATTGTCTTTTTGAGGGCAGAACAGGATATTAACAAACTATATGCAGCAAAAAATAGTGCGGATATCTCTTACCAGATTGTCAAACTTCCGCTAACGCAAAATAATGTGGAAACTGCGTACCAGGAAGAGTCGTCATCGGTATTGATGTTCGAAATCTATACGCTAATGGCGGAATGATTCACTGTGTTACCCAGCAACAACCTCAATAATTTACTTCGAGGATCTAAATTGGAAAATCGCTACTCTTATAATTAAATATCTTTTTTTGACTTAAGTCAATGTTTAGGGAAAAGCAGCTGCTGATCTTTGTCCTCTGACTATGAAACCACTGAACAAGTAATGTCCTTTTTTAGCGCTTTACTTGTTCAATGCACTTTATCAGGGTGTAAGCCTTGATAAAGTGTTTTTATAACATGATGGGGGCAGCGGTTGTACATAATGCCATCCTGTGATATAGGATGCCATATAACATATTGATTAAATTAAAAATGATGGAGAATCTATTGGAAGTATTTGGTAGTAATGCACATGAAAGAGTTGAACGTGCGCTGACAGAACTCCGTAAGGGAAGAGGTATTTTACTCATTGACAATGAGGATAGGGAGAACGAAGGTGATCTTATTTTTTCGGCTGAAAAAATGAACCATGGGGATATGGTGCAGATGATCCGCTATTGCAGTGGTGTAATCTGTCTATGTCTGACGCATGAAAAAGCAGATGAACTGGAATTACCTTATATGGTCAATGACAATTCAAGTCCATTTCAAACGCCGTTTACGGTTTCTATCGATGCAAGATTGGGTGCTACAACTGGGCTTTCGGCTGCGGATAGGCTTGCGACTATAAAAGCAGCCTCTGCGATTGGCGCCAGCCCTGAAGACCTGGTGCGCCCGGGGCATATTTTTCCGTTAAGAGCTCATGCCGATGGCGTACTGGGTAGAAACGGACATACGGAGGGTAGTATTGACCTGATGCGTTTGGCAGGTTTACAGCCGTTGTCGGTATTATGTGAACTTATGAATGCGGATGGTAGCATGTCACGTTTGCCGCAGATTGTGGCATTCGCATTAAAGGAGGAGCTTACTGTCTTGTCAATAGCAGATATTATCGTTTATCGCCAATCGAATTAAGCAGAAAGTTGATTAGTCATGATCACAAATTATATTGTTTATGAATGAGAAAGATTCAAAAAAAATACGTTCGGTATTTACTGTGAAAGACAAAAAATACCTAACTCCACATCTGATTCGGGTAGTTTTTGAGATTAACGAAGAACAACTTGTCTGGCTTTCGGGTGTTCGATCCGGTTCCAATAATAAACTGTTTATTTCAACATCGGATGACGAAAAGCCACAAGTAAGAACCTATACAAATCGTCAAATAAATCTTGTCGCAAAGGAACTCGCTATTGATTTTGTCCAGCACGGAGATAATGGCCTGGCATCAGCGTGGGCGATAAATGCCGTGGTTGGGGACCGTTTGGAAATCGGTATGAAAGAAAGTATGAGGCCCTTGGTTCCGGATGCCGCACATTATTTAATTGCTGGTGATGCCACCGCTTTACCTGTCATTGCGGCTATTTTGGAACAGCTACCCTTAGGAGTGAAAGTCAAGGCCTTTATAGAAGTTGCGACAAAAGAAGATGAACTTGTGCTTTCTACGATTGCCGATGTAGATCTCGAATGGATCCATAACCCACATCCCGAACAGGGAAGTGTACTCGCAGAGCGCGTAAAGGCATTTGAATTTGATGACAATGGTTTTGCCAGATATATCTATCTAGCAGCAGAATATGATATCATTAAAACTTTGCGCCATTATTTTCGTGTCGAAAAGTGCTGGAATACAAAAGAGATGTATGCCTGTTCGTATTGGAAAATCGGTGCCAAAGAAGGAGAGCATTCGGATGAAATAAAACCCTAAAGCTTGATCATTACGATAGATTTGTCCTTGCAATTTTGCTAACTTTGCTGTTTCGCGACTTAGGACAAATGCATGGACAATCTATTGATATCATATATAACAAGTAAGATAACTGTAACAGATGAAGAACTTAGTACTATACTCGGTTTTTTCAAACCTATCAAATTAAAGAAAAATGAACTATTGCTGGCGAATGGAGAGATTAGCCAGCGTTCTTTTTTTGTTGTCAAGGGTTGTCTACGGATCTTTTTTATTAATGAAAATGGACAGGAAGCGATACGTTATTTTGCTTTTGAAAACCAATTTGCGACCGCCCTTGTCAGCTTTATTACCTCAGAAGAATCCGAGGAATTTATTCAGGCTGTTGAAGAATCTGAAATCTATGCCATCAGTCATAAAGATTTCTACCATTTGTTGAACGTTGTTCCGCAATGGGAGAAATTTTATCGGATTTACCTGGAAATAGCCTATGTTACCAATACCAGACGCTTAATGTCTTTCCTTATGCAGGATGCGCTGGAAAAATATCGACAATTGTTGACAGAAAATCCGATGATCGTCCGTAGAATGTCGAATAAAATGGTCGCATCTTATTTAAATATTTCGCAGGAGACACTCAGTCGCTTGAAATCGAAATTGTAGTTTTTTGTGTTGCGTTCATTTTTAGCAAAAGGATGGAATGTTCTCGGATGCTTTTATTAGGGTCGTTTTACCTGATACGGCATATGTGTTCATTATTGGACAGTCAAACGTTCATTAATGGACATCTAAAAGAAGGTGTTATTTTAAGTTGTTGTGATTCAGTAAGTAATAATATTGGTAGATTAGTTGAATTTGCTTTAATTATTAAAATAGCCGTCAAATACAATAATAACCTGGTTCGGTAAAGATTTCGATTATCGCGTCATTGAATAACAACATATGAAAATTAAAATAGTACTATCCGCGATATTGATCGCCTATTGTGCACAATCGCAAGCACAGAAAATCAATTTTAAATGGGAAAAGGATTCTATTGGTGAGAGACTGATCGACAAAATTGCGATGAGCGTACCGGTCACTATAGAAAATAAGACTTATGCTTTTCAGTTTGACCTGGGGGCTAATGCGACATTAATTTATGATCAATGCTTCTCTGACGCGGCATTTATTAAATCGAAAAAGATAGATCCTACTTCTGATGCGGGAGGGCATACTATTTTTACCATTGATGACCAAAGTTTTAATATTGGTGACTATCCGATAAAGAATCATAAGCTCTATGGTCTACTGAATCATAGTCAAGGGGAATCTTGTGGAACAGTTGGAGCAGATGTCTTTCAGGGGAAATGCCTAATTATTGATTTCCCAAAGCAAAGCATTACTGTTGTTAACGAAGTGGATAAGGATATGGACCGCAAGACGGCATTCGTACCAATGAACATCGTCAATAATAAAGCAATAATCCCCTTGAAGATCGATGGTAAAACGTATAATTTTTTATATGACAGTGGTTCAAGTATATTTCCGATCGTAAGCTACAGACAGAATTTCGATCGTTTAATCACAAATGCAAAAGCTAAAGATGAACTGAATATTCGAAATTTTAATAATCCTCTTATTGTAAAATCTGTTGAGATAAATACGGCAGTCCAGATCGGAGATAACACATTTGGTTTGAAGGAATTTTGGTATACTGAAGATGATTTCTTCTCCTTTAAACAAGATAATATTGATGGGATTATCGGCAATATCTTCTTTATGGATAAAACGATTGTTATTGATTTTAGAAATAAAAGATTTGGCATTATAAAAAAGTAGACAGTTGTATTTTAATCTTCAGATGTATCAGATTGATATCTGATAAAAGAAAAGGCCAGCTCATCTTTTGATGGGCTGGCCTTTGTTAGATAGTATTGTCTTCGGAATTTAATTTTCAAGCTGTTCTTTATTCTTTCGTCTGAAGGCTGAATATACGATAATCACACTGATTGTCATTAGAATAAACGCGAGGAAAAAAGGCGCTCCGGAGAATTTGAATGGCGCATTATCATGTGTAAAAAAGTAAAACAGATTGGTCATCATTGGAGGGCCTATAATCGATGTTGCACTCATTAAACTGGTTAACGCTCCCTGAAGTTCTCCCTGTTCATTCGATGGGACATTTTTAGTAATGACAGATTGCAGTGCAGGACCACATATTCCACCTAGGCAATAAGGGATAAGAAAGACAAACATCATCCAACCTTGATTGGCAAATGCAAACAATAAGAGTCCTATCGCATAAAAGATCAGTCCATAATAAATGCTTTTTTGCTCACCGAGTTTTGGTGTGGTCCAACGTATTAAGACGCCTTGTACCAGACCGATCAATAAACCGATGACCCCAAGTGAGATACCAACCATTCTTTCGGTCCAGTTAAATTTGTACATGGTAAAGAAATTCCAGTTACTCTGTACGGCATGGCCCGCAATATAGATCAGGATCAATGCGACGATCAAACCTGAAATTTCGGGGTGTTTTCCCAAAAATCGAAAGGATCCGATGGGATTTGCGCGCTTCCAGTCAAAAGCCCGTCGCTTATCTTTGTCTAAACTTTCGGGCAGAATAAAATACCCATACAGAAAATTCAATAGACATAAACCTGCGGCAGCGTAAAAAGGAACTCGTGCACCGTAATGGCCAAGCAATCCTCCGATGACGGGGCCAATAATAAAACCCAATCCGAAGGCAGCACCAATTAATCCAAAGTTTTTGGCCCGATCCTCATCGGTAGAAATATCCGCGATATAAGCACTGGCGGTTGTGAAACTTGCTCCGGTCAATCCTGCAATAACCCGCCCCAAAAATAGCCAACCTATCGAAGGGGCGAGGGCGAGAAAAATGTAGTCTACTGCAAAGCCGAATAAAGAAATCAAAATAATCGGTCTTCGTCCATATTTGTCACTCAGATTACCTACTACAGGAGAGAATATAAACTGTGTAAAAGCATAAGCGAAACCCAGCCAGCCACCGTACTTTGCAGCTTCACTGATGTCGCTGTGGATCAGTTCTTCAATCAATTTTGGAACCACTGGAATGATAATACCCCATCCTGTGATATCGATAAGTAAAGTGATAAATATAAAGCCTATGGCGGCCTTTTTCTTGGAGTTGTCAATCATGGCCTAAAAATAGAAAATTCCTGAAAAAATTCACCTAAATTTTAAAAGGTTAATTTGTGGTAAACTATTGGACTAATTGAGAAAGTTGATCGATAATGCCACTGTGCATGTTGTAGGTTTCAAATCTACTGGGAAAAATAAGTTGTATTGTACCTATATTCAGCACTTAAATAGTGTGGCAAACAGCATGATGTCGTACCGGGAAGTTACAGGAATTGGCTATAAAGCAAAGTTGATTTGCTTCGTGATGTAGTGATGTCGCCAATACTATTTTATCAGGATCTGAAATAACCACTTCTGGAAACAGATCAACCTGCACAAATCTGCCACTTGCATCAGGGCTGGTTTCTAATACCGCCTCGGCATTGTCCGTGTACGAAATCACCTCGATGTTATTTTTGGAACATACATATAGATAAGACATCATATGGCAGGAAACAAGGCTACTCAGTAAAAGATCTTCAGGGTTATATAATGTTGGGTCACCCTTGAAAGCTTTTGCCGCTGAGACCTGTAAATCTGCCTTGCCCTGGATGGAAATCCGATGGCTCTTATTATATACCTTTGGTAAGGATGTAGACTGTTCCTGATGAAACCATGTTAAACTGGCCTTAAAGTAATGTTTGAAACTCATTCTATGAAATAGCGCTTTTATTAATTTCTACTTATGATACCAATACTATATTCGAACAAACGAAATATAATCTGTGTTGATCGGATCAAGTCCATTTGTTCTCATTTCTGAGGCTATCTGCGCTCTGTGATAAGTGCCATGATTAAATACATGTAACAGGATGTCTCCAAACGAATTCTGGAACTGTTCATGCTTTGTATTGGTATAGGATATGATTGTAGCGATCTCAGCAGCATCAGCGTAGACCTTTTCCTTAAATCCCGAAGAAGCCAGTTGATGGTAGTGTTCACATGTTAATAAACTATGCTCATCCCAAACACCTACGGGAGGTTTTTCTCCATTCAGTCGATATAACCATATCAGCTGTGCATTCATTATATGACTGAATAATTGTAAACAAACTGAAGGAGTTTTTTCGGCTTCCTGTTTCATTTTCTCGATGAGCAGGTTATTCGCCCAATCGTTATATAACCATAATTGTATTAGCGGAGTTGACATCTCGAATTACTTAGTTGCGGTATTAAATATACGTAAGTTAAGTATATAAAGGTGGGTTGAAGCATTAATTTTATTGCTGTCCGGTAAGTTAAGTTCACCCACAAACGAACAATAATTGTCCGCAAACGGACATATAATATGATTTTAAAATTATTTAATATATTGTTTATCAGTTGTTTGTTTGAATTGTCGGGCAGATTGATTATGGATTTAACCTGATGAGCAATTATGTCAAGACAGCCTTCCGCAGTCTGATAAGAACGAAGGGATTTACAGCGATCAACATCATCGGCCAGGCTGCGGCGATGCTGATTACATTATGGGTAGATTCTTAGCTTCATTTTGATAGGGGGTATCCAAAAACAGACCGTCTTCATATCGTCGGATCTATCGGTAAAAATAATCAATCCATACATGCTTCATTGGCTAATCCTGTGGATTGTTTAAGGGACGAATGATAAGCTGAAATGATTATCTTTGCGGATAATTGAAAAACACTGAATGGATAGTAAAAAAGTTTATAGGGTCATTGGTTACAATGTATTGTATATTGCAACCAATCTTTTGTTGTATTATCCATTCGATATGAAATCGACAGGACTAGGCTTTTGTGCTGTTGGCTTGGCCCTGATCAATTTATATTATTTTCTGGAATGGAAAAAAGATGCCAAAAAAGTGGAGTTTGTACAAAAGTACAAAGCTGTTCATCAGCGGTCCTTGAGTAAAGCCACAATAAATTACAAAGAGACATATACTGTAAGTTCAAGTATATTAGCGATGATGATTTTTGGGTCAATTATTTGCTTTTCGGGAATTGGTATGTTTTACGAGAAATCAATCTTCGGTGTTTTCGTCTTGTTTCTTGGAGGGAAATTTCTACTGATTCCATTTACAGAGAAAACAACCATTAAGTTGGCTCCTAACGGGATATACATGAGTGATTATCAGTTTGTGTTTATCAATGATATCCAGGAAATTAATTTTAAACGCTACCTTGGAAAGAGTAAATGCGAAATGTTTCTGAAGATAAAAGATCCGGCATTGTATGGCTTAAAAGATTCACGTATAGCTGTTCCAATTGGGGGGGATATGAAACAGGTTGAGCACTTGATTGTCGTCGTGAAAAAGTTATTTTCAAATATACGGATATCTCAAGATATTTAAATATTCGTTTGATCGAAATAAATTTATTATTTTTAGTAATCTTTTGATTAATAGACTTAAAGGAAAACTTGATGAGAACTTCTTTACTGTGTTTATCGATGTTTTTACTATTTCCTATTTTGACCTTTGCTCAGAATAATTACTTCATTACAGGCAAAGTAGATCAGTTGAAAGATAGCAGTAGGCTTTTTCTGGTTTATAACAGTGATGGTGTCTCGTTTGTTGATTCCACAGAAACGAAAGGGGGACGCTTTACGTTTAAGGGGCAGCTCGCGTATCCGGTTTATTCTGCGCTTTATCTCCATAAAAACCCCTATGTGAACAAGCTACAGCCCAGTGAGAAGCTGGATTACTTCCGCTTTTATCTGGAAGCTGCTCAAATCGGGATGAATGCGAAGGATTCACTAAAAAATATTGTAATGAATGGATCCAAACTCAATACGGAAAATGCAAAGCTTCTAGAGATGAAAAAAACTGTTGACAATAAATTCGACGCATTAAATAAAGAATTTTCCAAACTTCCACTAGAACAACAGAAAGATTCTGTCATATTTGCCCAGTTTCTCGCACGGGAAATGAATCTTATGGATGAAAATTACAGTGTCTACCTGGATTTTGCTAGAAGCCATCCCGATTCATACCTCAGTGTAATTGGTTTAAGTTTTGTCGCAGGTCAGGAGAAATTTTATGCATCGGCCAAGTCAGCGTTTGAAGGTCTTTCGAGTAGGCTAAAAGAAAGTCCTCTGGGCAAGGTGATTCCGTTGCAACTGGAAGCCCAGTCCAAGACCAAAGTCGGGCAGCAGGCGCCAGACCTAACGCTCAAAAACCCGGAGGGGAAAACCATCAAAATTTCGGATTTTTCGGAAAAGTATTTACTCTTGGATTTTTGGGCGAGTTGGTGTGGTCCTTGTCGTGCAGAAAATCCGAACCTTGTAAAAGCTTATCAAAAATATCATGACAAAGGATTTGATATACTGGGAATCTCCCTGGACGATGCGGCACGGAAAGCTGCCTGGATCGATGCAATAAAAGGAGATAGCCTATTATGGGCTCAGGTTTCGGATCTAGGGGGCTGGGACAGTTATGCAGCAAAAATTTATGGAATTAATGCTATTCCTGCCAGTTTTCTGCTCGATCCGAAGGGTAAAATAATCGCCCGTAATCTAAGGGCTGAGGAATTACAAAATATGCTGAAGAGGATCTTCGCGGATCTACCGACTCCGTAAGATCGCTATCTTCCTATCCAAAATATCCCTGTAAATTGGGCTTTTACAAAACATGACATTTTGTTCCAAAAATAAGTATGAAAAATTGCCTACAATTGCAAGCGATTTTCTATCTTGCGCCTTTAATTAGAGATCACATGGCTATAAGATATTCGGGCTGTAAGCAGGTTTAACTGAGTGCTGGATGCTTTAAAAATTTATTTTTTCAATTGTATCTTATTTTGATACAGGTGACAGAATGAACGCGTCAGGTCATCGGTGGAAGAGCGGCCGATTATTTTTGTTTTAGATATTATTCGACTTATTTGATGGATGTTTTTTTTGAATTTCTAAATAACCTCACAAATCCAGACTGGATTGTTTCCCATGGAGGTTTGTATCTTCTGTTGTTTATTATTTTTGCTGAGACAGGTATACTCATTGGCTTTTTCCTTCCTGGAGATCCTATTCTTTTCATTGCAGGAATGATTGTTTCCAATATGAGCATTTCGCCTTCGGAACAGGTGCCTACCTTACTATATTGGATTGTGCTTGTATCGTTGGCTGCAATTCTGGGTAACTTTGTTGGATATTGGTGTGGGAAGATCTTTGGGAAAAGAATCATGAGCATGGAGGATAGCTGGTTTTTCAAAAAGAGCTATATCTTTAAAGCACAGGAGTTTTACGAAAAAAGGGGCGGAGGTGCTATTGTGCTTGCAAGGTTTCTTCCTATTGTTCGGACTTTTGCTCCAATTGTCGCTGGTATTGTTGGGATGGAGTTCAGAAAATTTGTGTTGTACAATGTGATTGGTGCGGTTGTCTGGTCAGGGAGTCTAGTTACACTTGGTTATTTGTTAGGTGAGAATGTATGGGTGAAGGAGAATCTGGAGCTTGTTATTATCGTTATCGTTTTGATAGCAACGGCACCAGTCATTATAAAAGCATTTACTTCGAAAGACAAAGCAAAGATTGCCCAATAAGATATTGATCATCTTCCTAAACCAATAGGAAGACTATATGATGCAATAACAATTAAGATGATCGTCCACTTTGTAGGGGTGATCCGCTATTTGTTTGATTTCATCGCCTTCACTTTCTTTGTGGTCGCGTCATTTATAAAATTTCGGTACTCTTTGGTTTCCATTCCATAGCCTGCTATTTTGCCATCGTGATTACTATGGATTCCAAACCCATAGATTTTTGTAAGTGGAGATGCACGTAGGCAAGCTTGCCCTTTTGAAAAGAATATATTCTTTGCCTCTTGATAGTCTGCTTCATTAAGTGCGTTGCGATCAGCATAAATCTGAAAAAGAAGTTCATCGGAAGTGTATCTATATGGAAATTGTGTGATCAGTTCATATTGTATTTCCGCTATTGTCTTTCTATTTCTTATAGGAGGGACTGTTCCTTTGGATACTTGTGTATCTTCAGCTACTTCAATAAATGTGTCAAAGTAGTTGGTGGAATGAAATTTCATATGTTATTTTTTAGGTGTACTGTCACAATAATTCAAGAAATAAGATGGGAGCAAAATAGGTATTCCTATGGAGTTGTCAAAAGTTTTTAAGGAAATTATTATCTGTATTATTACTAATTTCATCTGTGTTTTAAACATTTTTTTTCACGAAAAAGAAATGTTTTGCAGTATTTTTCTTAGATTTACAGAATTATTACGCAGCACCCTACAGTATACCTATCATAAATGGCTACAAATCAATAGATTAGTGGCCATTTTTCTTTCAATACACTATACGGTATTAATGATTAATCCATTTGCTAATTCACATGAAAATATAGCATAAAGTAACAAATGGTTGTTCTAGCCCTTTTCACTATTCAAATTTATAACAATAATTTATAATATTCCTTGTTTTGAGAAAATTTATTGTTCGAATATAGGTTGGCTATGTTATTTTCTTATAGGAATGAAAAAATATAATAACTATAGTTACAATGGTCAAACATGTATATTCGTTTTGTGTAAAACTTGTCTCTCAAGGACTGTATAAGTATTTTTATATTTTTTTTAATTTTAACATACAAGGGAAATTTTATTTTTCTATATTTGTATATCGTTAAAACATTTTCTACTTATTCAGCTTGAATGCGCGATCTGAGTAAGCTTTTATAGGGGAGTATTTCCATATAAAAATGTACATATGATATGTATACTGTAGGTAGGTGTATAATTTAACAGTGGTAGCTGTAGGGGCTACCACTGTTGTTTAAAATAGCTTTTCTTAAATTAATGCTATGATCTAAGTTTTATTTCTTTATTGAGAACTTCAGCCCGCCCTAGGCTGTTTGTGTTAAAATTCGATTTTCATAGATCGGTGTGTTCCGGTATGTCCTAAGTATATCATCAAAAATTTCCAGCAAATGACTCTCTGAGCAGATGGGTGATCTATTTTTTACTTTATATTTATGGTATTATTATGAATACCTAAAAAAATATCTATGGAAATTAACGAACACATTGATTTTGCAACAGCAAGCTTCAAAGAATTTGAGAATATTGCTGGTTTTGATATGATGGATACTGCAAAGTATTTTAGTTCCTACATCAATTATATGAAAGAAAATCAGCATCTTAACTTTAGATTTATAACACAAGGCTGTGGGCCGACCGCTATAGTAAATTCACCATTTTTAGAGAAACCAACAGAGTGCATAAGTCTTGTGTCAAACGATTACCTTAATTTTTCCCAACATCCGAAAGTGAAAGCTGCAGCAATAGCTGGGATAGAAAAATATGGCACAGGGGCAGGAGCATCACCGTTAATAGGAGGGCATCATGAATACCATGTCGCATTGGAAGAGAAGATTTGTAAATTTTTCAATCGTCCGGACGGTTCGAGTATCGTTTTTACAACTGGATATACCGCAAATAGTTCTACTTTATTGAGCTTGTTGAAACAGGAGGACTGTGCTATTGTTGATATGGAAGTACATGCAAGTGTTTATGAGGGCTTATTGAATACAAATGTCAAGCGATTTCCACATAACAGTATGATTCATCTTGAACGTGCGTTGGCTGACGCGGAGAGTAAGTTCAGAACTAAGTTGGTGATCATCGACGGTGTATATTCCCAAAATGGTGATTTAGCCACGATGGATGAAATTTATACATTAACCAGAAAGTATGGTGCCTATTTAATGGTGGATGATGCGCATGGAATAGGTGTAATGGGGGATAAAGGTAGGGGAACCATTGAAGCCTATAATCTTTTGGATAAAGTAGATATTATTGCTGGTACTTTGAGTAAAGCGTTTGGTCATATAGGAGGTTTTATAGTTTCAACGCCAGAAATCATTAATTACCTTCGTTATCAATCCAGACAGCAGGTATTTTCCTCTACATCGACCCCCGCAAGTTTCGGTTTATTGAAAGCCATTGATTTAATTGACGAAGAGCCTTATTGGCGAACAAGACTCAGTGACAATGTGGCTTATTTTAAAGAAGGGCTGTTGTCTCTTGGTGTAGATATTGGTATGTCGGCATCTCCAATTATTCCAATAAAGATCGGTGATCCAATTAGAACTGCTCAGGTATCGCGCATGTTATTACAAAAAGGTGTTTATGCAAATTGTATTGTCTATCCTGGCGTGGCAAAAAAAGATGCCCGTATCCGCACAAGTCTGATGGCTACTCATACAAAGGAGCATTTGGACAAGGTATTAAATACACTGGAGGACATCAGTAAGGTTGTAAGCCTAAAAAAATCAAGATAAATTAATCTTATAATATTTAATTATTTATTATATTGATCTGAATGCTTAATTTTAGCGGTTCAGATCAATACCATATCAATAACAGATGCGTAAAACTTATAAAGGAGAAAAGAATGATAAAGAACGTACCATGAACAAACTTATTTTGTCTGTTGGTCAGGTTCTTAGAGATAAGGGGTACACGGGCTTAACAATTGCTAATATTTCTAAAATTGCAGGTGTTGATAGGAAGCTCATTTCACTTTATTTCGGCTCCGTTGACAATTTGGTTGAAACATACATCAGAAGTAAAGACTACTGGGTGTCTGCTACGCTGGGTGCTGTTGAATATTTTGGTACTGCTCCAACCGAGGGCTCAAAGGGCTTTCTCGAATCATTATTACTAAACCAAATGGATAGCTTTCTGGAGAATACCGAAATGCAAAAAGCGGTTCTTTGGCAGATCAGTGAAAAATCTGAGATTATGTCTCAGATCACAAGAGAACGGGAAAAGATGAGTGCTTTGTTTTTCGCCTTTGCCGATAAGGAAATGGAGGGTAAAAATGTCGATTTGCGGGCTATTAGTAGTATTCTGACTGCTGGAATCTATTATCTGGTATTACATTCTATAAATACAGAAAGTACTTTTTGTGAGATTGAGCTTAACGCTGATGGTTTAGACAGAATTCGCAATGCGGTTAAAACAATTCTCTCTTGGGCTTATGGAGAGAACGAAAAACATCCGACCGAAGCTTGATAAGGGGGCAGTATTGCGCTATGCCACTCTGTCAATTATGGCAAAGAAATTCAACTGATTATGACAGACATTGTCATACAGATATCAATATTCTATTTAAAGAATCGTTCAATTCGTCATCATCATTTTTTGGCATATCATTCGCCTGTTTAGATTAAACGATTTGAAACATGGCAAAGAGGTTATTGCTCATATTAATGCTGTTTGTAATTGGTGATGCTTATTTCTTTCAGGCATTCACGACCGTTATTCATACTCCATTTTTACACAAAATTTATTGGTATCTAGATGTATTGTTGCTTATCGGAGTGTTTACCCTGATTTTTCTTCGGCAACAGGGCAAAGATATTCAGCGACTGGCAGGAGATCTGGTTACTTCTTTTTTGATCGTATTTATTCCAAAATTGCCAGCCTTTCCGATCCTATTGGCGGAGGACTTGGTACGACTATTACAGGGATTTCCTCCACGAAGTATTTATCTAAGCGAATTTGTGCTTGTACTGGCTTTACTGATTGTTTTAATTATTATTTTTGGCCTCACCAGAGGGCGACATCTATATCGGGTAAGGGAGGAAGTCTTAAGTTTTCCGGATCTGCCAGATGCATTTGATGGATTTAAAATCACACAGATTTCGGATATTCATTCTGGAAGCTTATCGGATGTTAATGGAGTCCGAAAAGGCATCGCACTAGCGAATGCCCAGGATGGTGATCTTCTCCTGTTTACAGGTGACCTCGTCAATAATAGAGCCGTTGAAATGGAATCCTGGATCTCAGATTTCACTTCGCTAAAAGCTCCGTTTGGTAAATATTCTGTACTCGGAAATCATGATTATGGAGATTATACACAATGGGATAGTGTTGAATTGAAAGCATCTAATCTTATTAGGTTGAAAGAAATTCATGGGGAGATGGGATTTCAGCTGTTGATGAATGAATCTATATCAATTCGAAAAGGGGATGCTAGCATTGCGTTGATCGGGGTGGAAAACTGGGGAAAGGGTGGTTTTCATCAATATGGAGACTTAAGTAAAGCAACATCCGGTCTCTCTTCGGACTCTTTTAACATATTGATGTCACATGATCCTTCTCATTGGGATCATGTCACTTTAGATCACGAAAAACATGTGCATCTGACATTGGCCGGGCATACGCATGGGATGCAATTTGGTATAGAGTTGTTCGGATTTAAATGGAGCCCGATACAATATTTCTATGAACAATGGGCTGGATTATATCAAAAACAAGGCAAATACTTGTATGTCAACCGCGGCTTTGGCTATCATGAACTCAAGGGCAGGATAGGTGTATGGCCAGAGATTACGGTTATCACGCTAAAAAAATCTATTTCATAATTTTCGGAAGGTGTTGAGCTGATGCTGTTCGGAAGGTCAGACTTATTTTGCAAATCAAATTTTAGGCATATTCATGGACAAGATTGGATAATATTTTTTGTTCCGAAGATTAATTTTATTATATTTAGTCATCGTAGCTTGTTCTAAAGAGGAGCGATAAGCTAAGTAGTAATAACCAATTGCATCAAATTAAACAAAAGAAAAATATCCTGTTCTTGACCTAATATAGGTAAATATGATCAAGCGGATTGTCATATAGATCCTTCAATGGATGCGTTCGATAGTTAATTAGATTTGTAAACCAATTATTTAATTTGAGGTATGGCACACAAAGTAGTTTCCCTTATTTTGGGAGGGGGTAGAGGGTCTCGACTTTATCCATTGACACAACAGCGTTCTAAGCCGGCTGTTCCCATTGCTGGGAAATATCGATTGGTCGATATTCCCATTTCGAATTGTTTAAATTCTGGATATAACAAGATATTCGTTTTAACACAGTTCAATTCAGCTTCTTTGAATACGCACATCAAAAACGCTTATAATTTCAGCATTTTCAGTAAAGGTTTTGTTGACATTTTGGCTGCTGAACAAACGAACGAGGGCGATCGATGGTTTCAGGGAACAGCTGATGCCGTGAGACGTACACACAAGCACCTATTGAATGTTGACTACGATTATGTATTGGTCTTATCGGGCGACCAGCTCTATCAAATGGACTATTCTGCTTTAGTCGACTTTCATGTGCAGAACGGCGGGCACATCACAATTGCAACCATTCCTGTCAATGTAGCCGATGCGACCGGGTTTGGCATTCTCAAAGCCAATGAGGCAAATGTAATTACGGCGTTCACCGAAAAACCCAATAAAGAGGAGGTGTTGAATTGGTCTTCAGAAGTCTCCAGTGAGATGGCCAAATGTGGACGGAATTATCTGGCATCGATGGGGATTTATGTTTTTTCAAAAGGTGTTTTGCTCAATTTACTGCTTGCCAATCCAGGCATGGACTTTGGGAAGGAAATATTACCAGATGCCATTAACAAGTATAAAGTACTCAGCTATCAGTTTGATGGTTATTGGACAGATATCGGAACGATAAAATCTTTTTTTGATGCCAATATTGGATTGACTGCAGATGTTCCTGATTTCAATTTGTTTGATGAAACAGTATTTACACGAGCGCGTATGCTACCACCGTCAAAGATTTCAGGAACTACACTTAATAATACAGTTATCGCAGATGGTTGTATCCTCAATGCCGATAAGCTCGAACGGTCAGTGATCGGTATACGTTCCCGTATTGGTGAGGGCACGGTAATTAAATCGACTTATATGATGGGATCAGATCATTACGAACAACTTGAGGAAGTCATTGAATTGGGGAATACCCAAAAACCGCCACCGGTTGGTGTTGGAGAACGTTGTTATATCGAAAATGCCATTTTGGATAAAAATTGTAGGATAGGCAATGATGTCAGAATAAAAGGAGGACCACATCTGGAGGATGGCGATTTTCAGACGCATACAATCTGCGATGGCATCGTTGTTGTAAAGAAAAATGCTGTAATCTCGAATGGTGTAAGTATAGGCTGTTAGCTATTTTTCAGACACAAATGAGTAAAGGACTAGGAGCTTTATGCACCTGGTCTTTTATTGAATTGTTTGCCTGATCCGAATTTGCGTTAACATTTACACAATTCTAGCGCAAGTTGTCATCAACACGACCACACATAGTATCAATAAAACGATGACAGTTGTAGTATAAGGGGTTCTTCTCATGATCTTTTTTTATTTATTACTTATAAATTTAATTTGGCAAAAGTCATGCCCATTATCATAACCTTCATCTTGATCGTTAAAACTGTAGTTTGAAATCTACAATCGATTGGTTTTGTGCAAAATGTTTAAATTCTATCAAGCGTAGCCAGGAACTTTCGAAAAATACGCAATCTACTCTCTTTTTATTTCTTATTAATCAAGGTAATTGATAGGTGTACTTGAACATCTGATCTTATGCGGTTGGTGTAACCCCAATTTCCTTCAGCGAAAACAGTTTCGTGAAATGAATAATACGTACTAAAAGAAGGAGATTTTAGCCGGATTGCGCAACCAACGCTATTTTTTATCGCTGAAATGTGAGATTTGAAATCGATTAATATTAGGAAAAATTATCCGTTTTTTATTTTATTATTTCTTATTTTCGGCACGATATTAATCATCGGAATAGTTGACGGAAATTGGATGTTTTTCTTGCTTTTCGTTGGTTAACATAGATATTTCACTTTATAAAACTATAATGTTTAAGCTAAAAAATAACATAAAGATAACCCATTTCGTGTTATTGATAAGTATTCTTAATTTTATATTTTTCCATATCCCTTTTTTCTCATTTGTTTTTAAAAATATTGATTTTAAAAGTCTGAATGGCATTGTTCTGATCCTAAGCTTAGTGATTTTAATGCTGGTTTTAAACGCTTTTGTACTCTATTTAATATTTTTTCTGTCACGCCTTGTTGGCAAAGTTTTGCTGATTTTCTTTTTCATTGGCAATTCCATCGCGGTTTATTTTATCAATACCTATAGTGTTATCATAGACGAAACGATGGTGGGGAATATCCTCAATACCAATTACGCAGAGTCGAGTAGTTTTTTCTCTATTAAACTGATTTTATATGTCGTTCTATTGGTTATCCTACCGAGTATCTACATTGCAAAAGTGAAAATAGAAAATGTGAAATTAAAGCGTTTTCTTGTTACTTCTGCGCTCAGCCTATTGTTTATTATTGTTCTGATTTTTGCGAATGCGAGTAATTGGTTATGGATCGATAAAAATTCAAAAACGTTAGGCGGGTTAGCGATGCCTTGGTCTTATACGGTAAATTTCACACGTTTTTATATTCATCAGCAGCAGGAAAATAAAAAGGAAATCTTACTTCCTGATGCCAAAATAATGGATAA
This sequence comes from Sphingobacterium sp. GW821-FHT03E03, assembly GCF_059420745.1. Lineage (NCBI taxonomy): Bacteria > Pseudomonadati > Bacteroidota > Sphingobacteriia > Sphingobacteriales > Sphingobacteriaceae > Sphingobacterium > Sphingobacterium sp. GW821-FHT03E03. The sequence goes on along the minus strand of NZ_JBWKUH010000006.1, from coordinate 100,788 downwards.
CAAAAAGTCCGTTGTTATTTTGGTAATAGGTGAATCTGCTAGAAGTCAGAATTTTTCGTTGTATGGTTACAAGAAAAATACAAATCCCTTACTATCCAAGATCCCGAATCTACATCATTTTGAAGCTACTTCCTGTTCCACTTATACAACCGCAGGTGTAAAATGTATTTTGGAACATAAAAATAGCGGGGATTTATATGAGATATTACCAAACTATCTGTTCAGGAATGATGTAGATGTTGTCTGGAGAACTTCCAACTGGGGCGAACCTCCGGTTCACATCAAGGATTACAAAAAAGCAGAACAATTAACATCGAATTGTCAAGGCGAGGGCTGTAGCTATGATGAGGTTCTTTTAGCAGGATTAAAAGAGCAGATATTAGCCAGTAAAAAGGATAAAATATTTATTGTACTACACACAAGTACAAGCCATGGGCCTACTTATAGTAAAAAATATCCTGCTCAATTCGAAATGTTTAAACCTGTTTGTAATAGTGTAGAGTTGGGAAAATGTTCTAAGGAGGAACTTGTCAACGCTTATGACAATACTATTGTATATACCGACTATATCCTAAATCGCTTGATAGAAGATTTAAAAGAATTGAAGCAGTACCAAAGTGCGATGCTTTTTGTTTCTGATCATGGTGAATCTTTAGGTGAAAACAATTTATATATGCATGGACTGCCAATGAGTATCGCTCCTAAGGAGCAATATGATATTCCTTTTATCGTTTGGGTTTCTGATCCAGCGAAAGAGCTAAAACCCAATAAAATATTGACCCAGAACCATATATTTCACAGTGTTCTGAACTTTTTAAATATACAGAGTCCTATTTATGATGAAAATATGGACATCTTTAAATAGTATCCAGACCAATGGTGGGAATCGTTTACAAAAGGCGGAGTATGCGATTGATTATTGGGGAGTAGGCCTGTAATATAGAATTGTGGCACCACCAGCAAAGGTTTTAGTCTTTAGGTATGTCAGCTGTATTTTTCTGTTTATGTTGTTGAATAAAGGCAAACCATTTCCAGCGATAATGGGGTGAATACAAATTTGATATTCCTCTATAAGGTCGCTTTTTGTCAATGCAACAATTAGACTAGGACTACCTATCAAAATATCTTTGCCCGGTAGTTGTTTAAGCGCCAGAATCTCGTCAACGATAGTTCGCTTTGCCAGTCTTGCACTATCCCAATCCAGGTTTTTTAGGGTTCGTGAAAAGACGACTTTCGGTATCGTGTTCATGACATGCGCAAATTCGTCTGAGGATTTATTACCACTAGAGGTTGTTAGGAAGGCCCGCCAATATTCCATGAGCTGATAGGTTATCCTGCCATATAATATTGTATCAGACTCTCGTAATAAGTCGGTATAATGTTGATGAATTTCATCATCAGGAAGCATTAAAGTATGATCGCAAAAGCCGTCTAGGCTCATATTAATCGCCGCTATTACTTTTCTCATATCGTGCTTTATATTTCTATTCACTGAATTTACGAAAAAGCAGGGGACTGTTAACTTTTGATAGAAAATAATTTGGGCATTAACCAATTACTGATGATTGAGACAGATAGCCATATTATGGGAAATTGGGGAGCTTATTCGTCTACAATAGTTAAGTTGCTGACTACTTCGAAAGTTGAGACGTGGTAATCGTCTCCAAAAAATAGACCATTGATATAATGTTGAATTGGGTAAAAAAGGTCTATCGGAATACCTTTATAGAAAGTTTTGAAATCGTTTGGAATAGAATAAGCATGATTATACCTTCCCTTGCCGAGACTGATACCACCTATTTTTTTTAGGTAGCCAGTTATTTTGTGTTTAGAGGAATTGGAAAACTTTTCACTTGTTTCTAGGAAATAATCCTGAATATAAAAATTTCTTATATTTTTCAATTTGATTGCGGAGGTTTTATCCAGTTTTATCCTTCGCGAATAGGATATATCAGTTAAAATGCACGTTGCTTTCTGCACTGTCGAGACATCAATAAAATAATCTCCATCGACCAATAGATGCTTACTATCTTTATAGATGCCCAGGATCATCTCGTTGATTTCTCTATCAGAATAATCCATTATATTTGAAGATCTCCCAAACTTTTCGAATTGCAGTCCGCTATCTTTGACATTTTTCCTGATTTTATTTAGCTCATATTGCTGAAAAGTCCTTATTTTTTCCATATCCGTTGCGCATTATATTTAGCACTTTAAAGATAATTTTAAAACTTTGCTTTCAATCTCTTTACAGGCATCTAATTGCAATTTGAATCAAATCTAATTTAACAGTACGCTAACGCTTAAGTAACAAATCACCCAATATTGGGGTGATTCTGCTATTAAAAATCAAATTCTCTGGAGGTCATACGACCCTGACCGTTCAGGTCTATTCGGTGGGGGGATAGTTCCAAAACCCCATAAGCATTTTCATTGTTGGTTTCGATCATTCCCTCAAGTGTAATCATGGGAATCCCTTTATAGTTAGCAAAGTTACCAGGATGATGATGTCCCGAGATAACTGCTTTCACACCAGGGTATTTTTCTATTATGGCCAATATATCCCTGTTATTGAGTGTTTCAAGCCCGTTTTCTGGAAATAAGGGATGATGGGTGAAGATGATCATACTCTTAGCATCTTTTTCTGCTTTTTTTAGCTGTTTTTCCATCCATGCAAGTTGTTGTGTGCTGATGCCACCATTCCATAGCTGTGTATTTTTCCGTTCCTTGAGTTTCAGCTGGTTATTTAATGCTTGCCAAGCAGCGCGCTCAGCTGAAGCTTCTGATGTTGCGTATTCGCTGAGTTCATTGGTGTTAAGGAGAATAAATAACCAATTACCTTTTTCTATGATATAGTAAGGGGCGGGCATGCGATAGGCCTTGTAGAGTGTGGCACCGTCTTTCACATCGACATAATCATGGTTGCCCAGTAAATTGTAAACTGGTGTATTGAGTTTGTACAGATGCTGCAAGGCCGGAGCCAAATCTTTTGTCCCCACATCGACTAAATCTCCTACCATAACCGTAAAATCCACGCCAGCTGCATTTATTGCTGTCGTTGCTGAATTTAATTTCGAAAGTGAATTGCGGTAAAATCGACTCCCTTTGGTGTTCTGATCAGCATATTGTGGGTCTGCAATTAAACCTATTTTCAATGGAGCATTCTTTTGTTGGCCAAGGCTCACACCATGTAAGAGGACAAGTAAAAGGGAGAATACTAAAATTTTAATTTTCATTCTGGATTATTTTAGATTTTGCATGCCATAGGGCATCTATTGGTTATATTCCTAATTAGTTGTTAAGCTTTTCGAAATAGATGCCATTAGGCTTATGTCTCGAAAACGAACTGATTAGACCACTGATTTTAATTTTGGTTCTTTTGCTTAATCGGTGGTTCTTACAAGCATACGTGATTTTTTTACGTTTAAAAGTAGAAATTAATAGCAATCGATTGCATAAAATTCAGAAAACCATGGTGCTACACTGGATATCCATTATTTAGATGATGGTATTTGCTCGTCATAATTTCGCATGATATAATAGAAATACGCAATCATTTTCATATAGTTTTCGATACTGATATATTCATTGGTACTGTGCATGCTTTGCTGTTCGGAATGATTGATTTTGATTGGCATAAATCGGTAAATATTCTTGCTGAGCTCTTGGTATTTGATGGCATCTGTACCACCAACGGTCAGGTATGGTGTGACAATAAGGTCAGGGTATAACTTTCGAATGGAGGCTTCCATCATCTGATACGCTTTCGTATCAATAGAAGATACACTGGAGGCCTCCCGGGCATTATCAACCTGTTCTATTTCGACATCAAAACCGGCTGTCGCTTTCTTTACGTGTGCTTGAACTTCCTGAATTGTATTTTCAGGCAATAGTCTAAAATTGACAACAAATTCGACTTCTGGTGACAGTACATTGGGGGCATCGCTGCCTTTCATCATCGTCAGCGCTGTGGTGGTGCGTACCAAGGCGTTGGTAGAATGATTTTTAGTTAACTGGGCAAGTAGGATAGGTTCCATCAACCATCTATTTGCTATCGCAAGGCGCGAAACAAAAGGCATTGAACCACCTATCTGCTGAAAAAAACGCTGAATAAGTGGACTGATCATCGGTTTCATCTGCTGTTCTTCGAGTCGTTGCATGATCACCGCGGCTTTGCCAATGGCAGTTTCAGACGGCGGCATAGATGAATGTCCACCTAGACCTTTAACTTTGATCTTTAAAGACAGGAACCCCTTTTCAGCACAGCCAATTAGTGCTACATCTGAATTTATTCCATTAACAGATCCTTTCTCCAGAATGAGTCCTCCTTCATCGTAAACAGCTTCAAATCGTAGCCCCTTGCGTTTGAAATCCGTTGCTATTTTGCTTGCCCCAAGTTCGCCACCAACTTCCTCATCAAAGCCAAACGCAAGATAGATATCACGCTGAGGCCTTTCCTTATCCAACAGTATTTTCTGCATGGCTTCAAGTAATGAAAAGAGCATCCCTTTCATATCCAATGTTCCGCGCCCATAAATCCGACCATCTGCTACAGCACCAGAAAAAGGGGCATAATCCCAATCTTCTGCTATTGTGGTAACTGGGGGGAGTGGTTTGTCTGAAGGACGGAAAACATGTTCGGACTTGTTTTTAATTTCAGCTGAACCTGGAGGAACAACATCATAATGGGACAAAAATAGGAGTGGTAATAAATTGCTATTGCTACCCTTAAGTTTAAAAACTAAACCATAGGAATGGACTGTATAGATCTCCAATTGCTGGTGGATAAGGGGATAACTTGCTGCGATATACTGCTTAAAAGTATCAAATGGGGCGTATGCGAATAAATTTGGGTCACCATTGGAAACAGACGGTATCTTAATTCCCCCAGCTAATCGGGATAAGATGCTATCATTGCTTATAGGCTGGAATGCTTGTGCATCGTATTTTTTTGTCTTGGCAAAAGGGAAGAGCAATGTGTTGATCAATAAACCAACAAAAATCACAATCAGTAATAGCAATAGAACCAAAAGTAGCTTCTTCATAATAGCGTTGTTTGCGGTGGAACGTTTATATCAATACCATCTCAAATAGAGACCTATGGATAAAAACATCATACTGCCCACTTTGTTTTAGGTTGAGATCTGGAGCCCGAATCAACCAGCGCAAATGTTATTTGAAAATTATCAAATCAAGTCAAATTCCATTTCCGATGTTTCCCTGCCATTGACAATAATGGAAATCTTATGTTTACCAATATAGAATTTTCTGGTGGTTATTACCTTAAATGATTGTCTGCGCTCAATCCGATTTTTTTCAGCTGATAAATAGATCTTCTCGCTAATCTTAAATACTTTACGGGACATTAAACCATTTGATTTTTGATAATATAATCCATACTCCAAGCGGAGTGGTTTTGATTGCGCATGTGTATTTTCGATCTGAAATGAAAAAAAGACATATTCACCAATTTTTACATATGGTGTTTCAATGCGTAGATCGGAAACCTCAAAATCTGTTCCGTCCAAACCATAGTAGTGTAAAATCTCGGGATGCCCTTGTTTAAGTAATGTGCGGCAGCCGTGTTTAATGATTCCGTCTGTATCTTTACTGATCCCTTTCCAATTTTTCGCAATGGCCAGCAAAATATCGGGGTTATCTTTAGAGATATCGTTTAAATTGTTAGCGACACTTCTTCTTACAGTTTCTGATACATCATTTTTTAGTAAATCCAAAATAGGCAAAATAGGGCTTGGATCTTTCTTCAGAAAGGGGATAGCCATAGCCCATGGTAGTCGTGGACGAATACCTTCGCTTGCCAAACGGCGAACTTGTGCATTCGGGCTTCGTGCCCATTGTTCCATTACACTGATCATCCGTTCTTTATACTTGATAATAAAAGGGCGAACAGCAAATTCACAAGTGATGAACTGTGTAATTATTTCAAGGGATTGCACGGCGGTTTCAAAATGCTCAACACCATAAGTTTCGATGTAGTCAGGGAATATAATATATTCAAGTCCACCAGAATACCCTGCCGCAATTAGATTCTCAACAACTTGAGTGATTAAGGCGATTGCCTCGGGAAAATTGGATGGCATAAATTCATGCAAGGTTTGTGTTGTATGTTTGGTCCTTTGCTTCCATTCCATATTGTTGAAATCAGCGCTAAAGATTCTCGTAATAAATTGCTCTTTATTGAAATCGGGATTTACCTGACTAAACTGATCTGCAATTAGTTGATAGAAATTAAGCGAATAGATATCTTTGATAAGACTCATAAATATTTTATATAATTCAAATATATATTTAAAACAAGATGTGGCCACAACTTGACCGAAGTTTCATCGTGCCAAGTTGTTAATTAGAGACAAAATTAGATGATAGAACTGACAACTGCTTGTCAATAGCTAAATATGTTGAATCACAAATAAACATCCTGTTGCTGATAAGTTTTCCAGGTATTCGGTATAGCATATTATTTCGTACTTTGAATTCGAACTTTAGCTCTAGTAGCTGTAACCGTCGTTGTATCTCATTGGGTCGCAATAGCAAAGACCATGATCCTTTGCAATAGTAACTGGTTGTGAATTACTAACGGTATTTACATTAACGAGAGGCAGCACAAGAATAATAGAAGCAGCACTAAATCATCGTATTAATCTTTTACCTGTTGCATAAGCTTATGAAGAAGTAAAGTAAGTGTTTTTAATTCATCCTTTGCCAAAGAGCGTGAGGCTTTTTTTGCAATACTTTCCCTAAAGTTTTCCGAATTATCAATGATATATCGACCTTCATCAGTCAGCGTCAGATCAAAAAATCTACGATCTATTGTAGATTGTTGTTGCTTGATAAGCGTATTTTCGGTCAAAAATTTAAGCTGCTTAGAAATAGCAGCCTGACTGATCTGAAAGGCTTCAGCGATCTGCTTACCAGTAACCTGATGACCTCTATAAATATATTCCATTATATTGTAATGTGTGGCGGTTACCCCATGTATATTTCCTCGGTTCATATTGGCTAATATAAAACACTGTAGATCTGTAAAGACCTGATAAAAATCAGTTTCGCTCTTATTCATAAAACAATAGTTTAGTTAACTTTGTTAAGTATTATGTTTAACTAAGTTAATCAATATCAAAGATAATTAAAATGGATTATATCGTCATCGTAAATGCAAAGCAAAACAATCTGAAGAGTGTTTCGCTCAACATCCCCAAAAGAGAGATCACTGTTTTCACGGGTGTATCCGGTTCAGGAAAATCGTCTTTGGTATTTGAAACGATCGGAGCAGAAGCACAGCGACAGTTTAACGAGACTCAGACGAGTTTTATCAGAAATCGTTTGCAGCACATCGGGGTTCCAGAAGTAGATAAGATTGAACACTTAAATGTACCTATTATTATCAATCAAAAAAGGCTGGGTGGGAATGCCCGTTCCACAGTAGGTACAGCTACAGATATCTATAGTTCATTGCGATTGCTTTTTTCTAGAATGGGTACTCCGTTTGTGGGATATTCCAATGTATTTTCATTTAACAATCCACTGGGTATGTGTCGTGAATGTGAGGGACTTGGTTTTGTACAGACCCTTGACATTACACGACTTTTGAATATGGAAAAATCTTTGAATGAAGGTGCAATCGCATTTCCGACATTTCAGCCTGGGGGATGGCGCTTAACTCGATATACTTTATCTGGATATTTTGATAATGACAAGAAATTAAAAAATTATAGCAAATCAGAATGGGAGATGCTTTTGAATGCGACGGAACATAAACCCAGATTCCCTGACAAACAATGGGGAAAGACTGTGAAATACGAGGGCTTAATTCCTCGTATCGAAAAGGCATTCTTAAAAAAAGATTCGAAGGAGAATATAACTCGTAAAGAGGCTCTCAAAAATGTTATAATCACAAAAAAATGCCCTGTATGTAACGGCACAAGGCTAAATAGAAAGGTGCTATCGTGTAAAATATCGGGGAAAAGTATAGCGGATTGTGCATCACTCTCGGTGGACGAACTACTTGATTTCATAGCTACCATAAGCTCTAAAACTTATCATGTATTATTAAATGAACTGAGCAAGAAATTACATGATATAGTCAATATCGGCCTTCAATACCTCACGTTGGATAGACGTACAGATACCTTATCTGGTGGAGAATCTCAACGCATCAAGATGGTGCGTAATCTCGGTAATAGTTTAACTGATTTGCTCTATATTTTTGATGAACCGAGTATTGGTCTCCATCCTAAAGATTTGCAAAATATCGGAACAATTATTCAACAGATCAAAGCGAAGGGCAATACTGTAATTATTGTAGAACACGATCCAGATTTAATTAGAATTGCAGATTGGGTTGTCGATATGGGGCCGGGATCCGGAAAATCAGGTGGTGAAATCGTCTACGAAGGCAAATTTGAAGGACTGCAATATTCAAAAGGAAAAACAGGATCTTACTTTGGCCGATGTTTCGATTTCAATCAGACACCAAGAAAGGCCCAAGGCTATCTGGAAATAAAGAATGCGAGCTTGCATAATTTGAAAAATATCCATGTAAGAATACCCAAACACGTGCTTTCTGTTGTCACAGGTGTCGCCGGTTCAGGTAAGAGTACGCTGATCAACAAAATATTGCCAATGTTTTATCCAGAGATTAAAGTAGTTGATCAGGCACTATTTGCGGCCAGTGTACGTTCAAATCTGCTCACGTATCTTAATTTATCAGATTTGATCAGGAAGCTTTTTTCAAAAGCAAATAAGGTCTCTGATAAATTATTCAGCAGAAATAGTTTAGGGGCATGTGAAAATTGCAACGGATTGGGCGTTGAGAAAATTGATCTGGCTTTTATGGATGATATTGAACAACCTTGCGAGCTATGTGGTGGTTCAGGATTCACAGCACAGGTACTAGATTATCATTATAAGGGTAAAAATATAGTCGATGTTATGAATATGACTGTCACGGAGGCAGCTGCATTCTTTCCCGATGAGTCCTTTCATGATGCTTTTAACATGTTATCCAACCTTGGCCTAGGTTATCTCAGCTTAGGACAGCGACTAGATAGCTTTTCAGGTGGTGAACGACAGCGCCTGAAGCTTACAAGAGAACTCAACCAAAGGAATGGTATAATAGTCCTCGATGAGCCAAGTACGGGATTACATCCATCTGATACACAAAAACTATTGAACTTTATAGATGAACTTGTGAAAAATAGGAATACTGTTATTGTGATCGAACATAATCTTGACATCATAGCTCAGGCGGACTGGGTGATAGATATTGGTCCAGGAGCTGGCAAATATGGTGGTGAGCTGCTCTTTGAAGGAACAGTGGCTAACCTGTTGGAAGATAAAATATCAATAACTGCTATATATTTAAGGCAGCATTTAAAAATGACTTAGGATACAATAAACGGGGTCTACTCTTAGATCAGATTAAAAGTTTAATCGTATATCTAGGAATTGTAGGATAGAAAACAAGCCATAATATTACAAATCAATTCCGTAATTCTGTAATGATTTACTCCAGGTTTGTGGCCAAATTTGTAATGTAAGATTAATACATACAGATATGGCTACAAATAATTATAACGAAACAATTTATATTCCTTTGGAGGATGTAGAAAGTGAACATTGCGCATTAATTGTTGAAAAAGAGTTGGCCTTGGTAAAGGGGATAGAGAGCCACAAAGTTGAACTGAACAATCGTAGGGCGGCTATTACTGTCAAAAATAATGAGGTTGTAGCTAATGCTGTGAAAGCTGTTAAGGATCTTGGCTATGGCGTGTCGACAGTAGTCAAAACATTTCCCGTGTTAGGAATGACTTGTGCTTCCTGTGCAGGGAGTGCAGAAAGTATGGTAAAATATGAATCTGGTGTAGTGAATGCTTCTGTAAATTTTGCTACAGGAAACTTGACTGTTGAATATCTTCCGAATCTCACTGATGCCGCTAAAATTCAAAAAGCTGTACAAGCAGGCGGTTATGATCTATTAGTGGAAGACGAATCTACGCAACAAGAAACGTTGGAATCTATCCATGCTGAAAAATTCCGGACACTCAAAAGCAAAACGATATGGGCAATTATCCTATCACTTCCCGTGGTGGTGATCGGTATGTTTTTCATGGATATTCCATATGCAAATCCAATCATGTGGTTCTTTGCAACACCTGTTGTACTCTGGTTGGGTAAAGACTTTTTCATTAATGCATGGAAACAAGCAAAGCATCGTTCAGCAAATATGGATACCCTGGTTGCATTAAGCACTGGGATCGCCTATATTTTTAGTGTTTTCAATATGTTATTTGCCAATTTCTGGCATCAGCGGGGGCTGCATGCGCATGTGTACTTCGAAGCTGCAGCGGTGGTTATTGCCTTTATCTTGCTTGGGAAATTATTGGAAGAAAAAGCGAAAGGTAATACTTCTTCGGCTATAAAAAAATTAATGGGATTACAGCCCAAAACAGTCATGGTCATACAATCTGACGGATCCGAAATACAAGTTGCAATAGAAGCCGTAAAAGCAGGTGATATTATCTTGGTAAAACCTGGTGAAAAGATTGCTGTGGATGGTATGGTCACTGTGGGCGATTCCTATGTTGATGAAAGCATGTTGAGTGGTGAACCGGTTCCGGTGTTCAAAAAAGAAAACGAAAAGGTTTTTGCTGGTACGATTAACCAGAAAGGTAGCTTTCAATTCAAAGCGGTCAAAGTAGGTAAGGAGACGATGTTGGCGCAGATCATTAAAATGGTTCAAGACGCCCAGGGTAGCAAGGCTCCAGTGCAAAAGATGGTCGATAAGATTGCTGGAATATTTGTTCCAGTGGTGATTGGTATTGCCTTATTTACCTTCGTATTGTGGTTTATTCTGGGCGGTGAAAATGGTGTGGTACAAGGGCTGCTGGCTGCTGTAACGGTATTAGTTATAGCCTGTCCCTGTGCGCTTGGCTTAGCTACGCCCACAGCAATTATGGTAGGTGTTGGCAAAGGGGCAGAGCAAGGTATTCTGATCAAAGACGCAGAGAGCTTAGAGCTTGCCAAACGTGTCAATGCAATTGTCTTGGATAAGACTGGAACAATTACCGAGGGCAGACCGCAGGTAACAGGTATCCAATGGTTGAACAGCGATGATACGACAAATGCAATATTATTAAGTATAGAAAAGCAATCTGAACACCCCCTTGCGGAAGCGGTAGTTAACCATCTTGAAGGTGTAATAGGAACGTCAATATCGGCATTTGACAGTATTACCGGGAAAGGAGCGAAAGCCAATCATGATCTGGAGACTTACTATGTTGGTAACAGGAAACTATTGGTTGAAAATGGCATCGCTATCTCAGAGCAATTGCAGGATCAGGCAGAACAATGGAGTGAGGAGTCGAAAACTGTTATCTGGTTTGCCAACAGTACCCATGCGTTAGCAGTGATCGCTATTGCTGATAAGATTAAGGAAACCTCGGTATTGGCCATTCAAGAGATGCAGGCAATGGGTATTGAGCTTTATATGCTTACAGGCGATAATGAATCGACTGCCAAAGCTATTGCAGAACAGACAGGCATTAAGCATTATAAAGCAGAAGTGATGCCGCAAGATAAAGCTGATTTCGTAAGAGCGCTCCAACAACGCGGAAAGGTAGTGGCGATGGTCGGTGACGGTATTAACGACAGTACAGCATTGGCAACTGCGGATGTCAGTATAGCGATGGGTAAAGGAAGTGATATTGCTATGGATGTGGCAAAAATGACAATTATTTCCTCGGATTTGACTAAAATACCACAGGCAATCCGCTTGTCGAAACAGACGGTGGCCACCATCAAGCAAAATCTGTTTTGGGCTTTTATTTATAATGTAATCGGTATTCCAGTTGCTGCAGGTATACTCTTCCCAATCAATGGTTTTCTTTTGAATCCCATGCTCGCTGGAGCAGCAATGGCCTTAAGCAGTGTTAGTGTCGTGAGCAACAGCTTGCGTTTAAAATGGAAAAAATAGATAGTAATAGTAAATAATAACTTTAAAATTAAATAACATGGAAAGCAAAAATATTCAATTCAAAACAAACCTCAACTGTGGTGGCTGTGTATCCAAAGTAAGTGCAGATTTAGACAATGCAGCAGGGATCTGTGAATGGAGCGTCGATACATCAAACAGTGATAAAATTCTTACAGTAAAATCGAACGGTATCTCTGAAGAAGAGGTTATAGAGATTGTCAAAAGGAGAGGGTTCATTGCAACGTCACATTCTGCATAAATTGAAAGCGGGAATTAAGAAAAAGTCGTCCTTTATCCGGGACGACTTTTATTTTTTGGCTTAAGTTGTTACAAGGCCATAGGGTCCTCTCAACACTTGAAAGCGACTATTGTCTTGCCTATACTAACCGACTGATATGAGCAACAACAAGCGTGGCTGAATTGGGTGTTTTTTTATCGCTAGCCCAATCTTTTTATGAAGAGGTCTAGTTATATAGACTGCCTGTTGAAGAAAAGCAATAGCCTTTGAAAATAAATAAAAATAGCTTAAGCTACTTGTGTGCTAGCGCAAATAAGCTTATTTTAGCCATTAATGGGCAGCATTAAATCTAATATTCTCAGAAGCTATGGACAATACATTACTATTTTGGTAATGTTTATTCTTGTATTGCTAACATCCTGCCCAATAAAAAATGGAATCAAAAGTCTCATAGGGACACCAATGAATACGGAACAGGGGAGAATAGCGGATCGGGCCATACCCCTTGATAACGGATTTGAGCGCTGTAGTGAGTCGGTAGATAATGGAAACGCCCGACTAAGCTTTGTACAGGAAACTCTTCTTTTACCGGATGATGTGCAAATCCTTAGGTCGTCTTATCCTTTTAGCATACAGGAGCGTCTGCAACTGTCCGCTAATCGAAACGGTCGCCAGAAGATTGTGCATACTTTACCCATTTTTCTCCAATATCGAACATTACGCATTTAGAATTCTTTTTCAATCAGTTCTGTCTTCGCTAGGAGATCGTCTTGATATTCATCTGTTTTTATACGGTGAGGAATCCTTAAGATAAGGAACAAATAAACAGTTGGTAGTTTTTTTGTGTTAGTGTATAGATAGTTAAAATTTAGTAATTTACATATATAATAATGAATATAAAATTTAATAGGATTATAACAGGTTTTGGACTTTTTATTATTGCTGCAAGTGTTTTGACTGCTTGTGGAAACTCGGCGGATGGTAACAAACCCAAAGCAGAAAAAGAGCAAGCTCAAGCCGTTAAAGAAGTTGAAGAGCCAAAAGTGGCCGACGTTTCCTTCAAAGATAAAGCCGGTAATGTTGTTAAACTAAGTGATTTAAAAGGGAAGGTTGTCTTTATCAATTTCTGGGCGACTTGGTGTCCACCGTGTATACATGAAATGCCGTCCATTAATACCTTAAGACAGGGATTCAAAGACAACAAAAATATCGTATTCCTAATGGTTGATGTCGACAATGATATTGAGCAATCGGCGGCGTTTCTGGAGGAGAACAAGTATGATTTACCACTATATACTGCAACAGGAGAAATTCCACCAGAATTTTTGGGTGGATCCATTCCTACAACGGTGATTTTGGACAAAAATGGACAAATTGTAGAACGTTTGGAGGGGAGCAGAGATTATGCAGCTCCAGAGATTGCAAAGGCTTTAGTAGAGCTGACAAAGGCAAATTAGCATTACTAGAGCATAAGGAAGGTTGCAAGGACTAAAAAGAGCTAAGTAGGTTTAACGCCTATTTAGCTCTTTTTATGATTTTTGCGCTAAGATACTGCTTCAACCGCCTCTTTGATCAATGCTGTAATTTCGTTTGGATGGGTAGCTAGTGAAGCGTGGCTGGCTTCCAAATGAATAATTTTACGAGCATTAATTCGTTCCGCCATTTCCTGTTGAGTCACTGGCGGTATCATATGATCATTGTCTGATACCTGATACCAGCTGGGTTTTGTTTTCCAAGCTGGCTCTCCCGCCTCTGCCGCAAAAATACTTCCATGTGTTGGTTTCTGTGCCAAGGACATTGCGATCGCATCTTTTTCATCTAAATCTTGAGCGAAGCTTTCGTGGAATTTATCGTATTTGATCCATAGAAATCCTTTTTCATCAGGAACAAGGTTGGCCGCACCGGATGGTGGTTCTCTACGGCCGAAGATACCGCCCAGACTTTCACCCTTGTCCGGAGCAAAGGCAGCGATATATACTAAGCCTGCAACTTTTTCATGATGTCCAGCGGCGGATATTACGGCTCCACCATAAGAGTGACCAACCAAAATAACTTTACCCGTTTGTAGGTCGATCAAATCTTTGGTCTTTTGGATATCGTCTTCGGCAGATGTCAATGGATTTTGTACGCTTCGTACCGTGTACCCTTCCGCATGAAGATTCGTGATAACGTGTCTCCAATGAGACCCGTCTCCCCAGGCTCCATGGACTAAAATAATTGTTACATTTTGATTTCCCATATTCGTTGAAGTTTATAGAACAAATATATGTTTAAGTCGCTATTAAACATATTAACTTAAGTTAACGTTTTAAAATTCGTCGACGGATTCTACTCAATGAGGGTGGCTTAACGCCGAGATAACTGGCAATATGTTTTTGGGCTACGAGCTGAAAAATTTGTGCATTCTCGGCGAGTAGATTATTATACCGTATTTCTGGCGAGTAATATAACAACTCTTCGATTCTCTTTTTAGCCCCGAGGTAAATGACCTCGGTCATCTTTCGCCCAAATTCTTGCCAGTAAACATCCTTTTGATAGAGTTTTTGAAGATCATCTTTGTGTAGAAGTAATACCTCGGCATCAGATACCGCTTTAATATTCATACGCGACTTCGTATTACAAAGGATACTTTCGTAATCGGTAAAAAAGTAATTGTCAAAATGGAAATTGAACGTTACATCTTCTCCGTTATCATTGATATAAAACGTTCGCATAAAACCGGTTTTTAAAAAACCTAAGTATTGACATTTTTCGCCTTCTTTCAAAAAAAAATCGGACTTTTTATAGGTTGTCGATTTGAGATAACTACAAAATTCAGAATAGTGTTCTTCATCGACCAAAAATAAAGGTCCAAACTTGGTATATTCGTTTACAATCTCAGACATAGCTGGTAAAAATTTTAAGCCACAATAATTTTGTATTAAAATTATTGAAAACTTTTGATAGTATGTCACAACATTGAATCATATACTTTCTTTACAGTTGACTATAAAAATATTACCTTCGTAATACATCACAGCAACAATGATATGTCCCAAATCAAAGAGCAAACAGCGATAAAAACTACCTATTTCAGTATTATCGGAAATACAATGTTGGCTTTGCTGAAGTGGTTGGCGGGTTTTTTTGGAAATTCATACGCACTTATAGCAGATGCCATTGAATCCACCGCTGATATTTTTTCTTCTTTTTTAGTTCTTCTTGGATTAAAATATGCCCAGCGGCCTGCTGATGAAAATCATCCCTATGGCCATGGAAGGGTAGAGCCACTTATTACGTTTATCGTTGTTGGCGTTCTCATTGTATCAGCTACGATCATTGCATATGAAAGTATAGAAAATATTGGGACAGCCCATGAACTACCGAAGCCTTGGACATTATTCGTTCTCGGAGGAATCATTATTTGGAAAGAAAGTTCCTACAGAATTGTGATGAAAAAGAGTCGAGAGACCAATAGTTCTTCGCTAAAAGCGGACGCTTGGCATCATCGAAGTGATGCGATTACTTCGGTGGCGGCTTTTATTGGTATATCTATCGCCTTAGTATTAGGTAAGGGATATGAGAATGCGGACGATTATGCTGCGTTATTTGCCGCTGGATTTATTTTGTATAATTGTTACCATATTTTTAGACCTGCTCTTGGTGAAATCATGGATGAAAATGTTTACGAGGAAGTGATCGAGGAAATCAGAAAATATGCTTTGGAGGTAGCGGGTATAAAAGCGACGGAGAAATGCTATGTTCGAAAGTCGGGAACAAAATATCACGTCGACCTACATGCGATTGTGGATAGTGAGATCACGGTGAGAGAAGGCCATACACTGGCTCATGAGCTCAAGGACTATCTGATCGAACATATACCCGACCTTGGTCATGTTATGATCCACATCGAACCGAGTACATATATAGACTAAATGGCTATGTTTGGCAAGAATTAGCCTGTTCGTATATCAAATAGCAATGTTCGTATAATTTTGTCAATTTGTATTTATTTTTCCTTTAGCTTTATTCTAAATCACAATTTATTTCTCTGGAAATAGATTGTCTGTAAGTTTTCTCCTCCTGTTCACGATGAGGGTGCTTTGTTAAATATACATGCAGTTATGTTGGATGGATTGTTGTGAGAAGCTTATATCGTAAATAACATTGTATGCTAGTCAACAAAAGAATGAAAATAGTATTTGCCGTAACAGTAATTTTTGGAATGTTGTGTACACATAAAGCGTTAGCGCAATTTGGAATGGGACTTAGGGCCGGCGGGAATCTATCTGGTACAAATGGTTCGGCTTTTCGTTCCGGTAAAAGAATCGGTTTCCAGATCGGAGGGGATTTTAGCTATCATTTTAACAAAAACATAGCGTTACAAGTAGAACCGGTCTATAATTTAATGCGGATTCGTAATAATGATCAGACTGCAGAAAGTGAATATGGGATAGGAGCCGGAACCAGAAAATTGGAATATATGAGTGTGCCGTTGTATCTAAAGGTAAATTTTACCCGTACAATTGCGATTATGGGGGGACTGGATTTTAATTTTTTGCTCAATGATGACCGTTACAAACTAAACAACGGAGAGAACGCATTTCGTAGTAAGCCGAGAACAGGATACAGTTTAGGTGCAGAATTGGGTAAGATTTATTTTCGATATCGAAAATTTAATCGAACAAATAATATTATTGACAATTGGACTGCGGATATTGAACAATATCAACTGGGAATCAAATTTGAGTTATTTTAAAATCGATTTCAATGCAAAATCCATTTGTGAAAGACTTTGCTAAACTATTAGTTTTTAATGCATAAAAATTGATATTGGCAATATAAACAGGAGAGGACCATCCCAATTAAATTGGGATGGTTTTTTGTGTTAAAAGCTGCTGCTTTTGTGCTTTGGTCTTTACGGTTGCCTTATTAATGCTATATGCTATTATCGGCAGATAACATTTCAATTTGCCATCTGATATGGTCCATTGTAATTGGATATTCGACCTCATTAACAAGGTTCTCATAGATAGCGTTGAATATTAGATTATAATCTCCTTTATGTGGAAGCGGATAAGAAATATGCTTTTGATTTGTGTTGTCGATAGTCACCAGTTTACCCTCACTGCCATTCGGTTCGACACCATAGGTTGGGTTATTGGGAAGCATGCCGTCAATCAATTGCTGTTCTTGCACATCAGCCATCGTTTTTATGAAGCTTCCTTTGGTACCATGTACCACAAAAGCGGGCAAGGGATCGGCCACAGCAAGGCTCCCCGTTAGAAATACATTCAGTTCATTGGGGTAGCGTAAATGATAATGGAAGTAGTCTGCTACCTGCGAGTCGGGCCGATTAATTGAAGTTGTTTTGCTAAATTTCGATGGTTTTCCGAAAAGCGAAATAGCCTGATCTATAATATGAGGCCCCAGATCATAGGTGAGACCACTCGAAATATATTGGTTATTTTCCTTGAAATATTTTTGACCTAATTCCATTTTATAGCGGTCGAAGCGGAAAGATACTTCGGTCAATTTACCAAGATTGCCGCTTTCAATAACTTTCTTTACATCGAGAAAATGGCTGTCATAACGTCTATTTTGATAAAAGAAAATCCGCTTCCCACTTTTTTTGCTGATCTCGGAAAGTTTGTTGAACTGTGTTATATTTTCCACGGCTGGTTTTTCGATCAGGACATGTTTTCCTGCTTTTAGCGCCTCTGTCGCGAACTCAAAGTGTGTATGATTTGGCGTGTTTACGATCACCAGTGTTATTGTATCGTCCGCCAATAATTGATCTACGGTATCATAGCTTTTTATTTCGGGATAAAGTTCATGTGCTATTTTCTGAGACCGTTCGACAACGGCAACTAGGTTAAAATGTGGGTTGATATGGATGAAAGGTGCGTGGAAGACGCGACCCGACATACCAAAGCTTAAAATTCCGGTATTGATCTTGGTATTTTTCATTTTTATATGATCTTGTTGAAGCAAGGTTATTTGCTGTTGAATATTCTTTTTGTAATTACTTCTATGAACCGTTGGACCGAAGTAGGGTCTGGATATAAATATAAGTATATCTTGTCTTATTTTAGATCGATCCTCACATATTTGGATTGATTTTTCTTTAGGAAAATCACATTTGCCGTCCACTTTATCTGGATCTTGCCTATCGATACCTATATACCATCATTGTTCATTACAAATCTGTGATAACAATAGGCCAGCGAAATACGCCGAATTTAGGAGATATAAAGAAGTACATTTCTTACTCGAGTAAATATATCCATTTGTTTTCATTCTTAAGAGTAACTTAATGTAGTATCACTTGATATGATCAAAGACAAGATAATTCTTGAAAAAATAATGAGCTATGTGCAATAGTTTAGTGAATTTTATTTAATTGATTATTAGTTGATTGTGTGTTATTCACTGTGAGGATAGTTTTTTACCTTCGGTATTTTAAAACTTATGCAATATATAATATAGAGTTGGATGGCAAGATATGGCAGCGAAACCAGGTCATCGGACTTTACTATTTATTGTATAAGAGATATGGAAGTTTTAATCAGCTCATTAACAAGTAAAGGACACAAATTAACACCTCAACGCCTACATATTATCAAGCATTTGTGGCGCAAAGTTATTATTGACAATATTGACGACCTCTATGTTGAGTTACGAACAATACAACATATCAGTTGGGCAACTTTGTACTCTACAATTAAATTGCTGCATGCTCTTGGTTGGCTCGAACTGCGTGGGAATGGCCCTAGAGGACGATATTATCGTTGGATCAGGAAAGATGTCAAAGCAGTGGGCGTGTAGAAAAGTGTTTCATGTTGCAAGTTATAGATAGGGGAAGTAAATTGTCGTGTTGTTGAGTAAAAATATAGCCGGTACAAAAATGGAAAAAGGGCAAACCAATTTGTTTTGATTTGCCCTTTTCGGGTAAGTAATCGGGCTCGAACCGACGACCCCTAGAACCACAATCTAGTGCTCTAACCAACTGAGCTATACCTACCGTGATTTTGATGATACAAAAGTACGATTAAACCCTATTCCCTCCAAATATTTGAATGAAAAAAAACCGGTATTAAAGCCAACTAGGTGAAGGTTAGTTTATTAAATTTTAATAAAAAACGATTGTAATAGCCCTTAGGACGTGATTTGAGATTTTTATTTAAAAAGGGGTCTATTTTTGTTCGGTAATTGAATCAAAAAGCATAAAAAAAGCGATCACCTGACGAGGGCGATCGCTTTTCTATATGGTTGTTGTTCCTATTAGATCATCTCAACACTTCTTTTTACAAAAGATGTTAGATCTGCACCGGATAACAGACCTCTTGACAAGAGTGCTAGATCAAAGGCTTGTTTCGCCAATTTCGCACTTTCTTCGTCAGAAGAAGATAAAATTCTTTTGATCAACGGGTGATTGCCGTTAACCGTTACTTTGTAATTATCTGGCAATGAACCATAAAAGTTCATACCACCACCGCCAGTTTTGGCCATATCTTTCATACGACGCATAAACTCATCTATAGTAACGGATACGGGTAAGTCGCCTTCACGAAGGGCATCTACCTCAACTTTCATATCCTGACGCGAAATCGCTTTTTCGAAAACTTCCAAAGCTTTTTTAGATTCCTCCTCAGATAATGAGAGTTCGATCTTCTCATCTTTTTGAATAAGCTTGTCGATCACATCTGCGTCTACACGTTTAAGCTGTACCTTTTCGCCTCCTTTTTGTTCCAAATAGGAGGTGAAATGTGTGTCAAGTGGGCCATCAAGTACCAAAACATCGTAGCCTTTGTTTAACGCTGTTTGGATAAAACCATCTTGCTGAGCAGCATCATGTGTATATAGGTAAACAATATTACCATCTTTATCGACTTGAATATCTTTTACCTTTTCATAGTATTCTTTGATTGTAAAACTCGCGTTGTTCGTGTTTTTTACCAAGCAGAAATCACTCGCTTTTTCCGCGAACTTTTCATCGCTTAGCATGCCGTACTTGATAAACAAGCCAATATCTGTCCATTTTTCTTCAAAACCTTTGCGGTCAGTTTTGAATATTTCATTTAATTTATCCGCAACTTTTTTTGTAATATAGCTATTGATCTTCTTAACATTGCTATCTGCCTGTAAGAAAGAGCGTGAGACATTCAATGGAATATCTGGTGAATCAATTACCCCATGAAGTAACATCAGGAATTCCGGTACAATATCCTTTACTTCATCGGTAATAAATACCTGTCTAGAGTAAAGCTTGATTTTGTTGCGTTGGATTTCCAGCTCGTTTTTCACTTTAGGGAAGTAAAGAATACCGGTCAGGTTAAATGGATAATCTACGTTAAGGTGGATCCAAAACAATGGCTCATCCATCGAATAAGGATATAGTTCGCGATAGAAAGCTAAATAATCCTCGTCTTTTAACTCTGAAGGAGACTTTGTCCAAGCTGGATTTGTATTATTGATGATATTGTCAACGTCTACAGATTTGTATTTTGGTTTACCTTCCTCATCTTCTCCATCTGGCTCCGAGCTTGTCTTGGTGCCAAAACGAATTGGGATAGGAAGGAACTTTGCATATTTGTCCAAGATGTCCTGTAGACGAGCCTGACTCAAAAACTCAGTGGACTCGTCATTGATATGCAAAATGATGTCCGTACCACGTGTTGTTCTAGTCCCTGTTGAAATTTCGTAAGAAGTACTACCGTCACATGTCCAATGCGCTGGTTCGGCCCCATCTTGGTAGGATAATGATTGAATTTCTACGGTGTCTGCCACCATAAATGCTGAATAGAATCCTAATCCAAAGCGACCAATAATCTCATTTGCGTCGTTAGCTTCTTTGAATTTCTCCATGAATTCTGTTGCTCCCGAAAACGCGATTTGATTAATATATTTTTTGATTTCTTCGGCAGTCATACCAATACCATT
Organism: Sphingobacterium sp. GW821-FHT03E03; assembly: GCF_059420745.1. Taxonomy (NCBI): domain Bacteria; kingdom Pseudomonadati; phylum Bacteroidota; class Sphingobacteriia; order Sphingobacteriales; family Sphingobacteriaceae; genus Sphingobacterium; species Sphingobacterium sp. GW821-FHT03E03. The sequence continues at coordinate 79,633 of NZ_JBWKUH010000006.1, read as the reverse complement.
GTCTGAAATCGTAATGGTCTTGGCCGCCTCATCAAACTTCACATCTACGATTAACTCACCTGTTTCGCCATTGTATTGCCCCAAAGATGCCAAACGTTTAATCTTTTGGGAAGCATCAACTGCATTAGATACCAGTTCGCGCAAGAAAATTTCATTATCTGAGTATAAGAATTTTTTGATTACGGGAAATATGTTCTCCGTGTGGATTGAAATACTACCTTTTTCTGGATTCATAATTTGTATGTTGCTATTTAATTTTATGATTTTGGTGATTAATGCACAATCTGTGTTCCAAATAGTGATTGTAGGACAGGATGGCAGAAATTCATTCATTTTGTCATAATCGTTCAATATACCCTAGTAATCGTATTTGAACCTATGTCAGGATAGTTTAGACAAAAAAATATACAGGACTCGGGATGGGGGCAAGTAGACGTTTGAATCGGTCGACCAGCAATACAGTAGAAGATTTAGATCTACAAATAATATTAATTTAATTCGGGGCTCTGTGGGAAATTGGCGACATGAGCATATTTTGGCCCCAGCCCGATTATGGCATCCTTCCAGAGCAACTCACCATTACCCTCAAAAATAAGCTGATGATTGTATTTATTTTGAACAGCCCAGCTGTTTTCGTTTATTTCCTTATCCAATTGCCCACTTGACCAACCTGAATAGCCTATGAAAAACTTAATTTCATCAGATTTAATCTGATCCTGTTGAATCGCGTCAATAAGTTTCTCTTCGTCGCCGCCAAAATAGAGGTTTGGAGCAACCTCTTCACCACTTAGTAGAAGGTCAAACCGACTATGTACAAAAAATAGGCTCTCCTGTGCCACAGGTCCGCCTATATAGATCGGGAAATGACATTGCGCTATTGATTCTAATAATTGACCAATATGGACATTTGTTTTATTATTCAATACAAAGCCTAAGCTTCCTTCTTGGTTATAATCACATAACAGGATAACAGACCTTAAAAACCGGGGGTCTAACATAAATGGCTCTGAGATCAGCAAGCTTCCTTTTTGTGGGTCTAATTCATTAAACATAGGACGCAAAATTAAGTACATGTCGAAATTAATCCTTTTTTGCTTAACTCATGCGAGATTTGTGCAAAAAAAACGTTTTTGGTAATTTCTACTAAGTTTATAGAGAAAAAGCAATGATTTTAGTAAGTTTGTAGGAATATAAAAATAGGTTTCTATGTCCATTCAACATAAAGATATTGCAGCGATCAGACAAGATTACGTATTGGGTAACCTATCTGAATCGGATGTGGATCATGATCCCATTCATCAGTTTAAAAAATGGTTTGATGAGGCTACTCATAGTGAGGTGATTGAGCCCAATGCGATGGTGTTGTCCACTGTCTCGTCACAGCATTTGCCTTCCTCAAGGATTGTTCTATTAAAAGATATTTCAGAAGGAGGGCTGGTATTTTTTACAAATTATGAGAGCCGAAAAGGGGAAGATATGAAAGACAATCCGCATGCTGCGCTTTTATTTTTCTGGCCTGAGCTACAACGGCAAATCCGTATTGAGGGTATCATCGAGCTTGTAAATGAATCAGATTCGGATGAATATTTTCAATCGCGCCCTAAGGGTAGTCGCATAGGTGCCTTGGCATCACCACAAAGTCGAGAGATTCCAAACCGAAATTTTTTAGAGAGCAGAGTAGAAGAGCTTTTGGATCAATATACGGGTGATGAGATCATACCTCGACCGGCACATTGGGGTGGTTATATCCTAAAACCGATCTATTTTGAATTTTGGCAGGGACGTGCTAGCCGTCTTCATGATCGTATCGTCTATAAAAAGGTTTCGGATTCTTGGAAAATCACGCGTCTAGCTCCGTAATATGACATTTGAAGAAATTAAATTAAAACTAGTTTCCAGATTTGGAGATTCAGTAATCCTGAAAGAGGAGGTGACTGGCTTACAAGCCGCTTTGTTTGTCCATGTTGAAGATCTAATTCCTGTTTGCTCTTTTCTTAGGGATACCGATGGTCTCTATTTTGATTTTTTGAGCAATATAACTGCTGTAGACTACGAAGATCACTTTACGATCGTCTATCATCTGAGTTCATTGCCTTATCAACATACAGTCGTATTGAAAGTGGAACTGGAGGGCAATCGCTCATTGGATGAGCTACCAGAGATCCCGTCCGTTACTTCCGTTTGGCGTACAGCAGATTGGCATGAAAGGGAAGCTTTTGATCTGATGGGAATTTATTTTTCAGGGCATCCCGATCTAAGACGAATTCTCTTGCCGGATGATTGGGAGGGTTATCCGCTACGAAAGGATTATCAGGAGGCTGAAAAATATCATGGCATTAACATTAATTGATCTGTATGGCGAATCCAAAATATAAAGAGGCGTTAGATCGTTATGAAAGACATCTCACGGAGATTTCCACGCAAGAGATGGTCTTGAATATGGGGCCGCAGCACCCTTCAACACATGGTGTATTGCGTTTGCAGTTGATCACGGATGGGGAAATCGTCAAGGAAGTCGTTCCACATTTGGGGTATCTGCACCGATGTTTTGATAAACATGCGGAATCTTTAAACTATGGGAAGACAATTCCATTTACCGATCGTCTAGATTACTTGGCATCAATGAACAATAGCCATGCATTTGTGATGGGGGTGGAACGCATGTTGGGGCTGGATAGTAAAATTCCTAAAAGAATAGAATATATTCGGGTACTGGTCTGCGAACTCAATCGCATTGCATCACATCTAATTGCTATTGGTACCTACGGCATCGATATTGGTGCTACAACACCTTTTCTATGGTGTTTTAGAGATCGTGAACATATTATGAATATGTTGGAATGGGCATCCGGTTCGCGTATGTTATATAATTACATCTGGGTCGGCGGTCTTTTCTATGATTTACCTGTTGGTTTTGAAACGCGTTGCGCAGAGTTCATCAACTATTTTAAACCGAAATTGATTGAATTGGATGAGATATTAACCCAGAATCAGATATTTATATCTAGGACAGCAAATATAGGTGTCCTTCCGGCGGATGTTGCCATCAATTATGGTGTTTCGGGTCCTATGTTGCGCGCATCTGGTATTAAATGGGATTTGAGGCGGATTGATGGATACTCAGTCTATCCGGAAATAGATTTTGAGATTCCAGTAGGAAAAGGGGCTATGGGGAGCATTGGAGATTGCTGGGATCGCTATAAGGTTAGGGTAGATGAGGTGCATGAATCTGTACGTATCGTTGAGCAGTGCCTTGAGCGGCTGCAGAAAGATTTTAAGCGTACAGCTGATTTTGATCCACGTGGACTCGTACCCAAAAAAGTGAATTTGAAAGCTCAAGATTACTATGTGCGTGCGGAAAATCCGAAAGGCGAGCTCGGTTTTTATTTTGTGACGAAAGAGAAATCCGATATTCCATTGCGGGTAAAATCGAGGGGACCAAGTTTCAATAACCTCTCTGTTATCTCCGAATTGGGAAAAGGGGTGCTGATTGCTGATCTAATTGCTATACTTGGGTCAATTGACATTGTTTTGGGTGAAGTAGATCGATAAATTGCAGTATTATGCACATTATGAAGATGTTTTGATAAAAAATGGGATATTGTATTGAAAATGTTGCATGAAAACGCATAAAAATTTGCATATGTAAGCAATATTCATCATATTTGCAGTCTCATAATTTAAGTTTATAATTGGTTAATGAAAGCTCGTTACTCCCATAGTAGCGGGCTTTTCTTTTTTTAGTTATTATACAAAATATCCCATTTGTGAAGATTTCATAGAAATTCCTAGTATAGAATTTGGCTTAAATTATTACCTTTACGGGTCTTAAATAAAAGAAAAGTGGCGGAGAGTTTAGTAATTATTCCAACATATAATGAGAAGGAAAATATTGAAAAGATTATTCGTAAAGTTTTTTCCTTATCACATGCATTTGATATTCTGATTGTGGATGACGGGTCGCCTGATGGCACAGCAGATATCGTAAAAAATTTACAATTGAACGAGTTCGCTGACCGCTTATTTATAGAAGAACGGAAAGGGAAGTTGGGCTTGGGGACCGCCTATATTCATGGGTTTAAATGGGGGCTTGCCAGAGAACATTATCAATATATCTTTGAAATGGATGCTGATTTTAGTCACAATCCGGAGGATTTGGTCCGTCTGAGACAAGCCTGTGTGGATGGCGCTGATATGAGTATTGGTTCTCGCTATATAAAAGGCGTAAATGTTGTCAACTGGCCGATGAGCCGGGTCCTGATGTCGTATTTTGCGTCTGTATATGTCCGTTTTATCACTGGAATTAAAATTCAGGATGCCACGGCTGGTTTTGTCTGTTTTACACGGGAGGTGTTGAAGACTATTCCTTTGGACAAGATTAAATTTGTAGGATATGCTTTCCAAATTGAGATGAAATTTACGGCCATACAATATGGTTTTAATGTTGTGGAGGTTCCTATCATATTTACGGATCGAACCGAAGGCACCTCTAAAATGAGTACGAGTATCTTTAAGGAGGCTTTTTTTGGTGTGATCCAGTTGAAACTGGGGAGTATCGGAAAAAGCTATAAGAGAAATTAATAATATTGGTCAATGAACGAAAATTTAGATCCAAATCCGGAACGTTTGAACAATACAGATCGTGACATCGAACGGGCGTTGCGACCTCAAGCATTTGAAGATTTTACAGGGCAGGCAAAAATATTGGAGAATCTAAACATTTTTGTGAAAGCCGCACGATTGAGAGGTGAAGCTTTGGATCACGTATTGTTGCATGGCCCTCCAGGACTAGGTAAAACGACACTTTCGCATATTATTGCGAATGAAATGGGGGTAGGTATAAAAATTACCTCAGGCCCGGTCCTGGACAAACCAGGGGATCTTGCTGGGTTATTGACAAATTTGGAGGAGGGTGATGTGTTGTTTATTGACGAAATCCATCGTTTAAGTCCTTTGGTGGAAGAGTATCTTTATTCGGCCATGGAGGATTTTAAGATCGATATCATGTTAGAAACAGGGCCTAACGCCCGTTCTGTGCAGATCTCATTGAATCCCTTTACGCTAATTGGTGCAACGACACGATCTGGTTTATTAACGGCTCCGCTGCGTGCACGTTTTGGGATCAATTCACGGCTCCAATATTATGATGCAAAACTATTGACAACAATCGTACTTCGTTCTGCACATATTCTGAATACACCTATTTCTGATGAGGGTGCTTACGAAATAGCACGTAGGAGTAGAGGGACTCCACGGATAGCAAATGCTTTATTGCGTCGTACGCGAGATTTTGCTCAGATAAAGGGAAATGGAAGTATCGATCAAGAAATTGCAAAATATGCGCTGCAAGCGCTGAACGTGGATGAAAATGGCTTGGACGAGATGGATAACAAAATCTTGACTACAATTATTGACAAATTCAAAGGCGGGCCAGTAGGACTTAAAACTGTTGCTACCGCTGTGGGGGAAGACGAGGGGACAATTGAAGAGGTGTATGAACCCTTTTTGATTCAGGAAGGTTATATTATGCGTACCTCGAGGGGGCGTGAATGTACTGAAGCTGCCTATAGACATCTTGGCCGGGTACATAATCCAAAAGGAAATACATTGTTTTGATTTCTAATGATTTAGGCGGGCGCTTTTTTTAATTGCGTCGGAGGATCCGCTTCGTTCGGCTCAATAATGCCGGACTAGGTTTCATTTTTTGAAAATGATCTATCTGAGCAAAAAGCTCCTCTTTTATCCAAGTATGTTTCTTGCTCAGATTATTTAATATATCCAAACAATTGACCAAAACAGCTACAGGGCATTGTTGTTCAATCATCCATTGAAAAGCCTGTTCAATAAGTTCTTCTTCGGTCTTTTCATCAAGATCATAGCGTTTATTATTTTTTGAGGTCAAATACATCAAAATTTTGCTATAACTCCTAAGACAGCTCCAATTTTTTTGCTTTTTCAAATTATCAAAAAATTGTGGTAACAATCCTTGAAGTAAGGCCGTGTCCTTTAATACAATGATTTCAAATACCCAGGCAGCCCGAAAAGAAACTGTTTTATCTTTCTCCAGCGAAATGTCAAGCAAGTCCTGAAGGCTAATATCGCCAAGCATATTCAAAGAAAAATCCGTTACCTCAAACGATCTTAAGGTAACGGATAAAAACTTTATTTTTTCGATGTAGGTCATAAAACCTATTATTTTTGAGGTTTTTCTCTATTCATTTCGGTCATATCGACTTCATTCATTTTGGAATCACCCAAGAGATATTGGCTGAAATAATCGCCCATTTTCCAGAAGAAATATTCAGTCATATCACCAAATCCATGCCTTTGTCCTGGTAAGAGCAGGAAGTCGAATCGTTTATTAGCTTTGATCAATGCATCGACCATTCGGATCGAATTTGCTGGGTGAACATTGTTGTCAATATCACCAGTGGCAATCAATAGTCTTCCTTTTAGATTCTTGGCTAATTCGGTATTCTTGTTGATCTGGTATGAAAAAGTTGTATCACCTTTTGCTGACACTTTTTCTGTCACACCATGGTGGCGTTCGCTCCACCATCTGTTGTAGATTTGATTTTCGTGGTTGCCGGCTCCCGATACCGCTACTTTGAAGAAGTCTGGGTAAACAAGCATTGCTGCAGTTGACATAAAACCACCGCCAGAGTGCCCTGTAATACCTACACGATTGATGTCAATAAATTTATAACGGTCAGCAAGCTGCTCCGCTGTCACCTTTTTGTCTTCCAATCCATAATCACGTAGATTGCCATAGCCATAGGTATGGTACCATTGTGAACGGGATGGATGTCCGCCTCGATTTCCTACGGTAATAACGATAAAGCCAAATTGGGCCAATCGATCTATCCGATCCATGCTCCGTCCAAAAGATTTATTGACAGCTTCTGTTTGTGGGCCTGGATAGACATATTCTACGATAGGATAGGTTCTTGTACTATCAAAATCAAAAGGTTTGTACATGACACCATAGAGATCTGTGGTACCGTCTCCAGCCTTTACTTTAAACGGTTCAGGGAATTTATAACCTGCGGCAAATAGTAACGACAGATCTGTCTTTTCAAGCGTCATGATCTTCTGTCCATTGCTATTCAATAATACAGATTCTGGTGTAGTATTTACTCTTGAAGAGTTATTGACAAAATACTTGGAGGATTCGCTCATCTCAATCTGATGATCAAAGTTTCCCGGGTTCAGCAGTTTAATCCCATTGCCGTTGAGATTGACACTATAATGATGAAGGTAATAAGGATCTTCATTTTTCTCACGACCGGATGCTGTAAAAAACAAAGTCTGAGTTGTCGGATCTATCCCAGTAATTTCCTCACAATGAAAACTTCCCTTGGTAACTTGGTTAATCAGTTTTCCGTTGGTATCGTAGTGGTAGTAATGTCCCCACCCATCTCTTTCGGACCAATGAACCAATCGCTTTCCATTTTCGGTCAGGAGCGGTTTTTGGACATCAAGATATACGTTTGAACGTTCCTGAATAATAGGATTGACCGCTCCATTTACATTCACCTTCAATAAGTCTATTCTTTTTAAATCACGGCTGGAACGGGAGATATAAAACTCTTCGTTACTTCCTAGCCAGTAGTTAATGTAATAATCCTCTTTGTATGAATTTCTGTCTGGCGTTTTTGTCCAGTTGGAGATAGTTTGGTTCTTAAAAGCTGCGATATTTATCCTGCGCGGTGCCTTTGTTGCCGCTTCAAAGATATAGAATTCGGTTTCGGTCGAGTCAACCTCACCTGGCATTTGGTATTTATAAGTTTCCAGGGTAGGGCGAGCAGAACCGACATTATTTATCACCCACAGAGGTTTTAATGATCTGTTATCTTTTCTTGTCAGGGTAAAATAGCGACCGTCTGGTGACCAGCTGATCCATACACGCTTACGTTTCGTTTCACTATCTTTATCCTTTTCGTCACCTGTGGTAGTGCTATATTCATCACCACCCCAAGCATAATATTGTACACCGTCTTTTGTCATCTGGTGCTCAACAATGGTGCTGTCTTTTTCATTTTTGACCGCTTTGAGATAGTTGGCTTTGTCCATCCAATACAGATTAAAGTCTTTGGCGAAGTAGACCGTATTGGTGTCCGGTGAAAAACTTGCCCAAGCTAGCGGCGCTTTAACCTTAGTAGAATCACTGATTTCAGTTACTGTCTTTGAAACAAAATCATATTCTAGATAAAAAAGCTTTTTCTTTGTTGTGTCTGATTTGTTTTTAAGTTTTTCGATCTCATCTTTAGACTTCACCGTGTCTTTCGTGCTCTGGATCTGAAATCTGATCTTTTTTTCATCTTTGGTGAATCTCAGACCCTGTAATTCCAGATGCTGTGCATCGACAGGATTTTTAACAATCTTGGTTATTTGAGCGGCTACACTCTCGCTGTCAAAAAGGGTCTCTTTCTTTTTAAGTGCTGGATTGACGATATACCAGTTTTTTCCTTGTGGACTTGCGTAATCATACCAGAAGCGATCCGAAAAATTGATCCAATTTGGTTTGATGCTTGTAGAGAAAATCATTTTTTTTAATTTCTCTGGTGAAAATTTGGCGGCCAACTGATAATTCGCTTTTACCGGAGGTTCTTGAATCTGCTGTCCGGAGCCGAAGTAGGGTAATAGACTGGCTGCAAAAATAAAATAGAACTTATGCATTAAATAAATATAGATAATTGTGTAATCTTGGTTTTGACCACTAAAATATTCATTATTGTACAGCCACACGAATGATTCGTGTAATAATACTATGATGGATAGAAGTTTTCATTAAAGTTTACCAAAAAAAGTTCCTGTGTGGCTCGGGTAACACCAGTATATAGCCAGCGAAGAAACTCAAGATCTAGCATTTCATCGTTAATATAACCCTGATCGACAAATACAATAGGCCATTGTCCCCCCTGAGCTTTGTGACAGGTGATCGCAAATGCGAATTTAATTTGCAGGGCATTGTAATAGGGGTCCTTTTTAATAGCTTCAAGCCGATCTTTCCTGTCTAATATATCTGCATAATCCATACCGATCTCTTCGTACAGGTTTTTCTGACTTTCATAGGAAAGGCTGGGCCCTTCTGTATAGAGACTGTCTAAAATAACGCGACAAGTGATCGGTTCTATTTCATCAATATCCATAAATTCTAGTGTAACATCGGCAAATCTATAACCATGTTGTTCGTGGATATTGCTCACCTTTCGGACTTTGGCCATATCACCATTTGCGATAAAACCATCGCCCATATTGTTTTCCTGTAGCCAGAAGTAGTTGTTCTTCACAACCATGATATAGTCCCCACCTGTTAGTTCTTCGTCTCTAAAAAGAATCCTGTTGCGGATGTTCTGATTATATAGGTTTGCTGAACGGTTCGAACGGCATATGATCATGGTGTTTTCTACGCCATATTTATCATAGGCATAGTTTATTCCTTCAATTAACCGTTCACCTGTCATTCTGTAAAGATCTTTAAAACCTTTTGTTATAAATTTTGGAAAAGGGAAGTCATGTTGTCCTTCCTCAGCCGATATGATCTCATTTCGTATTTTGGTCGCATTGTACAATATGCCCGAATCTTGGGACTGCCGTACTACCGTAGTTAGCTCATAGGGATAGACACAGAGGTGAAATTCATTTTCAAGATAGCCGGGGTTCAATGCTGGACTGTCCAATAAACCAACCGGCGGCAATTGAGCGGTATCACCAACAAACAAGAGGCTGCAATTCTTGCCAGATTGTACATAGCGGAAGAGGTCATTTAAAAGACTTTTTGAAAATACATTTACAGCTTCATTGGAAATCATAGAGGCTTCATCTATGATAAATAAAGTATCTTCGTGCAAATTCTCCGCTAAAGTGAAGTCTAGTTGAAAGGAAATGGCGGATTTTTTTCGATAAATCTTCTTGTGGATGGTCAGTGCCTTTCGTCCGGAATAATAACTCATCACTTTAGCCGCTCTACCAGTTGGCGCTAGGAGCACTGCTCTTTTTTTCAATGCAGGCAATACTTTGACCAATGCTGCAATTAATGTTGTTTTACCGGTGCCGGCATAGCCTTTGAGGACAAAACAAGACTGCCTGTCAAAAGCAAGCAGAAATTCTTCCAATAACTCGAATGCTTCCAACTGCTGTGTGGTTGGTTGCCAGGGAAATTGTTGTATGAGCAGATTTTTGATGAACACTCCCAAAGTTATTTAAAAGGTTTGTCTTATCCTCTAGAAAAAGCTATTTTTGCTTTAACAAGTTTTTATTTTTACAATTCAGCGAATGAATTATATTTCAAAACAATTTAACATTCATTACTTACCCGAGTATAATCTTTTGGTAAAAGCTGGCTTCCAGAAAGATGTATTAGCGGTAGTTGATAAGAAGTCAGTAGCACCTATATTGATCGAATATTCCTCGGAGGAGCCAATTTTAGATGCAACAAGAATAATGAGTCTGCCTTTTCGATTCGTCCGGATTGTGATCCCACATCAAAGCTTTACATTTATACCAAAGGAGGTTTTTCAGCAGGATAATATTGCGCAATATCTGCAATTTTTGGGTACATCTGATCTTGAAAATACATTTATTTATTATTTAGATAATCTTGGTTTGGTAGCTTTATATCAATTTGATAAGCTTCTTTTGAATCGCTGGCGCAGGTTGTTTCCAGATGCTGTTATTCTTCCTGAATTTGCTGTTGTGTTGGATCGTGCACAAGAGCGTATATCTATTCGGGGTAGTGTATTGGGCTTACACTTTGTAGCTGATAACATTGTAGACTTTTATTTGTTCAAGAATGGTGTTTTTCAACTTTACAACAGCTTTGAAATTCATAATCTCGATGATGTTAGTTATTACATATTGAACATATTAACACAATTTGGCTTGGGCGATTCTATTGATAAAGTTCTCCTTTCTGGTGAGGTTCCCAACGAATCCTTTTATAAGCGCATAGCGTCCTATGCCGGAGATATCGAAGTATTAGATTTAAAAACAAAGGTGGTCTTGGCGGATCAGGAGGTGAATAGTAACTTAACACCATACAACATATTATTTGATTCAATATTATGCGAATAATAGGAGGTAAAATTGGTGGCTTAAGGCTGAATCCACCAAGCAATTTGCCGGTTAGGCCAACCACAGATATCGCCAAAGAAGCTTTGTTTAATATTCTGCAGAATCGTTTGGAATTTGATGGTCTAAATTGCCTTGATCTTTTTGCAGGAACTGGAAATATTAGCTTTGAGCTAGCATCCCGTGGGGTGGAGCATGTTGATTCTGTCGATTTACATTTTAAATGTGTACAATATATTACGGACACTGCTAAAAAAATGAAGCTGGGACAGATCAATGCCAGGAAAGCAGATGTTTTTAAATTTATTAACAGCTGCAAAAGTACCTATGATTTAATTTTTGCAGATCCGCCTTACGATATTCCAAAACTGCCCCAATTACCGAAATTGGTTTTTGATAACAATCTATTGAATAATAATGGGCTTCTTATTGTCGAACATCCTTCAACAAGACAAATGGAGGAGCATCCGAATTTCATAGAAACCAGAAAATACGGTTATTCATCTTTTTCATTCTACGCAAATCCCTTATAATATGAAAATTGCTGTTTTTCCAGGCTCATTTGATCCTTTTACCTTAGCCCATCAGGATCTGGTTGAAAGGGCGTTACCGTTATTTGATAAGATTATTATTGCCGTAGGTTATAATGCGAGCAAAAAGGGTATGTTAGACCATGACGAACGAGTCAATGCTATACAAGATGTTTTTCTAGGTACAGAGGCGATTGAAGCTGTGAAGTATAGTGGTTTGACCGTAGATTTCTGTCAGAACGTTGGTGCGAAGTTTATATTGCGTGGTTTGCGAAATACGGGAGATTTTGAATTCGAAAATGCGATCGCTCAAAATAACTTGTTGCTAAACTCCGCAGTCGAAAGTTATTTTTTGATGAGTAGATCTGGGAAGGCCCATATATCGTCAACTATTGTGCGAGATGTCTGGTTTAACGGGGGAGATGTTAGCGAGATGGTGCCTGTGGAAGTCCTAACCTTATTGGACGAGAAGAGATCACCAAAAAGCTAATCGCTCAATTTACCAGTACGAAATACAAAATATCCCAACAAAATATTATTTTGTTGGGATATTTTTTGTGTTGAAATACAGTATATTATGATGTTATATGTAAAGTGTATCTTTGCTATAAAGTCAGGTGTAAAGCCTTTTTATAAGGATACTTGCCAAATAATATTCTGATTGGCATTTAATTTGATTTTAAAAGCCTTTATATCAATGCTTTGTTTTTATTTCAAAATCAATTTTCTTCATATGCGCTCGCTGTATTTAATAGGGACATTTCTTCTGTTGACAAATTTATTTTGGTTGCCCTAGTTAGTTCCTCAAGTTGTTGCAAGGAGGTGGCACTTACAATAGGAGCGGTGACCGAAGGTCGATGAAGAATCCAAGCAAGTGCAATTGTCGGTATAGCGGCCTGTTGATTGTGTGCTACTTGAGCTAAGGCGTCCAGAATACGAAGTCCGCGGTTATCAAATCGGCCTTTTAAGGCGTCAGATCGTTTTGCATCTTTAATGTCATCTATCGACCTATACTTTCCTGAGAGAAATCCGCTTGCAAGAGAGTAATAGGTGATTACGCCTAAGTGATTTTCGAGCGCGAGTTGCTCATAATCTTTCTCATATTTTGAACGGTCGTACAAATTATATTCTGGCTGGATAGCAATATAGGTAGGGAGATTATGCTTCTCTGCGACAACTAATGATTCCTTTAGGCGTTCAGGGCTTAAATTAGACGCTCCAATCCATTTTACTTTACCAGCATTTATCAATTGCTGGTAAGCCTCTAACGTTTCATCTATGGCCGTTGAAAGGTCGTCGTGATGCGACTGATAAAGATCTATTGTGTCTACTTGCAATCTCATGAGCGATTCGTCCACAGACTTTATAATATGTTCTTTTTTCAAATTGGGTTTGTCATTGCCGGCCCGACGTCCACCCACTTTCGTTGCAATCTGAATTTTATCCCGCACATCCCGTTTACTGATCCATTTACCAATAATGGATTCGGACTCTGATCCTGTATGACCGGGCACCCAATGGGAGTAGTTGTTAGATGTGTCTATAAAACTAAAGCCCATATCGACAAATGCATCCAAAAGAGCAAACGACTGTTGCTCATCGACAGTCCAACCAAATACATTTCCGCCAAAAACGATCGGTTTAAATTCAATTTCACTATTTCCTAACTTTACTTTTTCCATGATTTGCCTAATTTTTCCAGCTTAAAATTAAGAAAAAAATGCCAGTTAAGCCTTTGGAGAGGCATTGTAAATAGTTTTATAAAAAATTTCTAATTCATTTTCAGGTAGTTTAGGAAAAGAAGCGGGCGATAGTTTGGAAAAATAAAAACTTTCCTTACTTTTGCATCATCCCAAACGGATATGCCCGGATGGCGGAATTGGTAGACGCGCTGGTCTCAAACACCAGTGGGAAACCGTGCCGGTTCGACTCCGGCTCCGGGTACAAAAAAAGGCTTTTCAATTTGAAAAGCCTTTTTTTGTTTGTCACGGCCAGTATGGATCATATCGGATTCTTGAGCGGATCATTCTATAGTTTCATTAGCCGATAAAGAGAGAATTGTGTCTCTCTAAAAGGGGACAGTTTTGTAAAATCTGGAAGTTTACTTTAAAGCTATCTATTCGGAGATTCTTGTCACTAGGCTTGCCTCACTATTTCTCTGCCGTTTGAAGCCTATTTTATTACCATTATATCAAAGAAACAGTGAAGAAATAACAAACGAAACCTAAGGAAAGTCCCTAGAAAGTCCGAAGAAGTCTCGAAGAACCAGCGTAGAAACGACAAAGAATAACCAAACAAACGCCAATAAATATGCGAAGAAACAGCAACAAATAAGTAAAGAATAGGCATTAAAAAACACCATAAGAGAAACCTTATGGTGTTACATAAATATATAGTTTGATTAGTTTTTCGCTATGACCATTTCTGGTTCTTCTTTGCCGCCATGACAAGTTTTACAAGAAATTGCTTTGGCCGGTGAGCTATCCCAGCTACGATTAAAATATTTTTTGTTAATCTTTTGAGTCATCTTGATCATTGCTCGGCCAATTTCCTTTTTATGGTTCTCATCACTCGCAAAATCCAGCTTTTTAGGATCCTCTTTTGAAGGAGCATGACAGAAGCCACATTTTACACCTAATGCGACATTAAACTCTTTCATTGTTGAGATCAACTCATCATGCGAGATATTCTTTGGTAAGACCTTTAAATTAGTTGGTTTAGGTTCTTCCTGAGGTTTTTCCTGTTGGAAGTTAAATGCACTCAAGGCGATGGCTATAGCAAATACAGAAGCAATTGCTCCAATTTTTTTGATGTGTTTCATTTCTCTTTTCCTTATGCTTGACTAAATATAGCGATAAGAAAATACTTTAGCAATGAAAAATGAAGTTATTATGACAATTTAGATTGATTATTATTTACGAATCCCGTCTTCTACAATCCAGCTTTGGCTATTTAGTTGGTAGTTTATTTTAAGTAATTTGCCCTCTATGGTCACATTTCTTAGTCCTGTTGTATCGCTCGAGATCCAGGTACTGTCGTTAACCGGTGTAAAGCGAACCCCTGTAATATTTGGCACCCCTGTAAAGAATTCAATTTTAAACGATTTGTCACCTCCATCAGGTAGAATACGGATCAATCTATTGGATCGATCAACAGACAATGAGTTACCCTGAAATTGAACCCTACCGACATAACTCCCTGTAACTCCAGCAGATCCTTCACCATCCGTATTTTCATTCTTCTTACACGAAAAAAAAGTGATAAGACATAAAATGAGCGCGACTAATGGTTTGAACAACTTCATATGTGTAAATTTTGCACTAAAATACGGTTTTTAGATTAAAAACTCAATTTATCAAACCGGAAATGATATTGATAGTCAATGCCACCACGAATGTGTTGAGTGCAAAGGAGAGGAGACCGTGAAACAACGCAACACGTCTTATCTTTTTCGATGAAATACCCACATCAGACACTTGAAATGTACAGCCCATTACAAAGGAAAAATACGCAAAATCCAAATAGTCCGGTTTGTCGTCCCCTGGGAACTCCAATCCACTGCCCTTGGAACCATTTTCATAATATAAACGTGCATAATGGAATGTGTAGATGGTATGAACCAGACACCAGGACGCCAGTATGGCTAGCATACAGATGACGATAATAAATGAATCACCAAGCTGTTTATCCTTAGTCGATATAATGATCATCAGTACAGAAATAAAACAGCTAACCGTAACTACTATTATAAATAGGGATACAAAAAGTCGGCTACCGTCTTCCTGTTGTGCTTTCTTAGCGATTGTGGTCACTGGCATGGTGTAAAACGTATACCAGGAGACCAATATATAGGAAATACAAAAGCCAAACCAACATAAAACCAAACTTAGCAAGGGTAGGGATTTAATTGGGGAGAAGATGTACACAAGTATAAAAACACAAATTGCGATTAGAGCCCGATGAATGGACTTCATTTGATGCAGGACTGTCTTTATGTTTTCCATGACCATAAATTAACAATCGAACTGTTCACTCGCCTCGAAAATCAAAGGTTTTCCGCCATTGGAAAGAAATAGTAATGTAGTTTCTTCCTCATAGTGACTTGGATTGGAAAAGATAAAATCCAGCTGTCCATCACGATCTATATCACCAACAAACTGTGTAGACATAAATACATGATCATATTGGTCTTTTTGAAATAAAGTTATTTCTTTAGCTCCCCCAAAGGTTGCATTAAGCTTGTAATGTGCGACTTCGTGAAATAGTTTTTCATGTCCCTTTTCATCGGTCTGCACTTCAGTGGATTTGATGTCTCCAAATCCTTTCAGAATAATCTGTTGTTTTCTAAAGTTATATTCTACGGATTCTTTGGGCCAGATTTCCGAATGGTTGATCTTTATATTTTCCACGGCCCCCGGTTTTAATCCCTTTATATTCAGAAATAAAAGTGAGTTTCTTTTGGACTCGACACTTTTTGACGGAACCTGAGCACATTCATCATAGCTATCCTTAATTTCATAACTCACTTTCTCCAGATAATATTTCCCCTCGCGCTCATAAAGATCAAACCAATCCTTATTCAATACAGCGGTTGGATCCTCTTTTTCCCAGATGCGATAACTGCGAACCAAAAAAATCTGTCCCTTTGAACTATCGGCCGCTGCCGAAATTGACACGCCTGTGCTGTCTTTCGACGTCAAAGATGAACTATCTTTCGTGGCAACCGAATCTATTGGGGTATCATCTTTTTTCGTTGTGGGACTGTGACAAGCTTGGATGAATAATAGTCCAAACAGTAAGGTCAAAGCAGAATAGCTGTTCATATTATTGTGAATTTTTATTTAAATATATAAAAATTCACAATATATAAACCCTTAGCTTTGTTAGGAGAGTGCTTCCTTAAGTAAGGAAAATGATTTCAGGCATTTTTCATCGTCAAAGATATAGGAGGTCGCCATAATTTCATCGACTTTATGATCTTTGACAAATTTCTCTATCTCTGGGGCGATTTTATCTTTATCTCCCACAAAAGCACAGGAAGCCATGCTGTGTACAGCTTGTTCGATGGCCGGAATGCCTTTGTAAATCACCTCTTCCGTTGGAGGCGATAAGGGTCTCCTTGTATTTGTTACTATACCAGCAAATAAATTATAGAAACTGGTTGATAAAAACTCAGCCTCTTCTGTACTGTCTGCAGCAATAACATTGACACAAGAAATAAAATAAGGTTTATCCAATACCTCCGATGGTACAAAGTTTTGATGATAGATCATACTTGCTGAGGCAAATTGAGCTGGCGCAAAATGTGTGGCAAAGGCGTAAGGAAGCCCTAAACTGGCCGCTAAATAAGCACTGTCCGTACTAGATCCCAGAATATAAAGGGGGATTTCCAGTCCTTCGCCAGGGAATGCTCGCACCTTTGCATCATAGTTATCGGTACTAAAATAACGCTGAAGATCTTTGACCTCCTGTGGAAACTGAAAGGCAGTATTTAGATTATTTCTTCGCAAGGCCATTGCAGTTAATTGATCAGTACCTGGTGCGCGACCTAAGCCAAGATCAATTCGACCGGGAAATAACGTTTCCAATGTACCAAATTGTTCGGCAATCACTAGTGGAGCATGATTAGGCAACATGATACCACCCGAACCTACTCTGATCCGGTCAGTATGTGAAGCAATATGTTGTATAAGCAGTGAGGTTGCCGAACTTGCGATATACTCCATATTATGGTGTTCAGCTACCCAGATTCTTTTAAAATCTAGTTTTTCGATATGTTGGGCAACTTTTACACTGCGAGCGATAGCACTAGCTGCATTTTCTCCCTTTTTGACAGGAGCTAAATCTAATGCTGATAATACGATTTTATCCATACATTAAAATTACGGAGAAGAAATAGGACAATTGTAATGAAATTGTCTATTCTAGGATTCGCTGTGTATGTATGACAATAAGCTGATCATTCAATAGTGTTGTGAAGAAGCTAAAGGTGTCTCCGGTATCTTTAATCTTAAACTTCTTTTTTATCTCCTCCGTTTTTAATGGAAAATTTTTGGCGATAATATCAGCAATTAAAGGACTTTTGTTTTTCTTGAATTCTGTGAAAGATTCAACCTGTTTTATCATAAATATTTTACCCGGAAAATCAGGGATTTTCTGATCCGATGTATATAAATGTGTGCTTTTGTGTAGTTTTTTTAACCCGAAACGATTGGCTATTGTTCTAAACGCACCAGCTTTGGTCAGGGCAACATCGGGCTCATAAAGATAGGATAAGGGGGCACTATAATCGACAAGGGTAGCCCGTTCCTCCTTATAAGTAAAGGAGATGATCTGTTGTTCCTCTTTAAAAAGTCGGACAGCGTGAATGACCGGCTCACCTATGTATCCTTTCTCTTGAATAAAAATAAGCTCTTTACAATCATTTTGCAAAGAAACAACATAAATATCCTTTACATGGACTAACATGCTCAATGCTGAGGAGATATCCAATAATGGCGCCAGCTTGCTGATAATAACATCTGATCGTTCGAAAAAATCGTATTGCAGTGCAACCAGATTGGGTTCACATTCGTCCAGTAAAAATACTTTCTTATTTTGAACTCTACGCGAAGGGTCCAGATAGATATAATCAAAGTGCGCCTGTGGATTATTAAGTATGTGATCTACACCATTTGTCGCAATAACCTCGATATTTGCAGCAGACAATATCCTGGCATTATATGCAGAAATTTGTGCAAGATCAGGATTGAGTTCGCATGAAATCACTTGTTTTGCTCGCGTTGAAAAATAATAGCTGTCGACACCAAAACCGCTTGTCGCATCAACTAAATTTGTACCTTCCTTAATAAGGGAACTTTTGAATAATGCCGTTTTTTCTGATGAACACTGTTCTAGATTTAGTTTAGCAGGAAAATAGACTCCTGGAGTCCCTGCCCACAAAGGTATTTTAATTCGTGTACGCTGCTTCCCGTCGAGTTGTGCAGCTAATTCAGAAGACGATATTCCTTCAAAAGGAGATTTCTTTAAAGCTATTTTAGTAGGAGACTCGCTCAGGTTTTTTTCCAAAAACAGCTGTACCTCCTTTTGAAGAATCAATCTATTCATTTATATTTTCTTAACAAGAAGCTGGCACGTATATCTATCTTTTAATTCACTGATCACCTCTTTATCAACCAAAACACGGTCGATGGTTTCTTGGTTATAATAACGGATCGTGATTAACTCAAGACCAGACTCGTAGGTAACTTTAAATCGTTGTTCAAGATCGTTAATTAAATCCACTAGATTCTTTCCAGTGTCATCCACGGAGACCGTAAAATTGATCGCTGTGTTGTGCATCATATTTATTTTGATACGATGTTCATGGAATAGATTAAAGATGTCTCTGAGGTTATCTTCCACGATGAAAGAAAAATCCCGGGGCGAAATGGAAATAAAAATCTGATTTACTTTAAATATAAACGAAGGAACCGGTAATGTCTGATTTGTACTTCGAATTATTGTTCCGGGAGACTCCGGATCAACAAAAGAACGCACATTTAAGGCAATTTTCTTATTCTGCAGTGGTTTGATCGTTTTCGGGTGAATTACTGTCGCACCATAATAGGTCAGTTCGATCGCATCCGTATAAGATAGTTCAGGGATCAATTCAGTTTTTTCAAACCATTTAGGATCAGCATTGAGTACACCTGGGACGTCTTTCCAGATTGTTACATTTTCGGCATTTAAACAAGACGCAAATATCGCTGCAGAATAATCAGATCCTTCACGACCCAATGTCGTTGTGAAATTCTCAGATGTAGATCCTAGAAAACCTTGTGTAATGACAATGTATTCGTCTAATATGGATGGAAGTTCAGCACGGATTTTTTCTTCTGTTTTGTTCCAGTCAACTGCAGCCTCTCGGTAGGTGTTATCTGTTAAAATATAATCACGTGCATCTAACCATTTAACTTTTTCACCAATAAAGGCAACATAGGCAGCGACAATTTTAGTGGATATCAATTCACCCATGGATACAATTTGGTCAAAGAGGTAATCGTAGGAGTCTTGAGGATCCTCTTCCAAAATCCATTCAATCTCGACAAAACAGTTGGCAATTTCATCGAATATTGGGTGTTCACCACCAGGAAATAGGTCCTGTAGAATTTGAAAATGGAATGCTTTGGCATCTTCAAGAGTTTGAAGCTGGGAGCCCGTATTGTTATAATATTCTCTGGTCAATTTCTCCAGAAGGTTTGTTGTCTTACCCATGGCAGAGATAACGACCAACAAAGCTTCGCCTTTGTATTTCGAAATAATCTTTGCTGAATTTCTGACACTTTCCGCATCCTTTACCGATGCACCTCCAAATTTAAAAACCTGCATTTATTTTATTGAGTTTAGTTGATTGCTAATTGATGCTATTGATATAGTGTAATCCTTTTTCTGATATTAGATCTTTAATAGCGGTGTAAGGGATGCGTAATTCAGTACTACCTTCCGCATAGGATTTAATTTCATAGATATTATAGTAGAATAATAATTCGTTTTTTTCAAACGTAAAATTATCTGCAAGTGAAAACTTGCCCTCTTCAAAAAAATACTTACCATTTAAGGGATCATCCTTATTTAATCCTTCTTGTTTACGAAAGCATTGTTCGGCTATGTTTGTAAATCTGCCTTTATCTTCTTTGCGAATAATATCGTCAATCGTGATGAAACGATTAGACTGTCTATCAAAGTTTGAATATAACGTTACATGATCGCCATGAGCTCCACCAGTATATTCTTCCTGTTTCGTTCGTATAGCAAGATAGACCGGTGTGTTAGCAACTACATCTACCTGAAGATCTCGATTCCAGGTCGCAGTAGATTTGCCGTTGTTATCATCCACATATTCATTGTAAGCACTGATAAAACGATGGGCAGCTTCTTCCATGCTTGTATCTCCTTCGAGATGAACAATAGATGAAACAAGATCATTGATTTTTACTTCATCGAATACCGGATAGCTTGCCCGAAAGTATGTGGTATCCAGCTGATCATCTCCTTTTAGAAAATAATTACTATGCTCATCAACCATTTTTTTATGATATGAGAGCGTATCTCCAGTTTGTGCAAGAGAAGGTGCGGCACTTTTGTTTTGACATGAATACAAAAAACTGCCTATAAATAAAATTTTCAAAAAAAGATAAAACCGCATTGAATTGATTGCTTCCCCTCTAATTTAATAAGTGATTGATACATTAATCCACTCCGAATCAAAATCAGCTTTATACCGTTCGTAGAATTTTATGGCAGACTCGTTCCAGTCCAAAACTTGCCATACCATGCCATGATAACCGCATTCTTTGCCGTAAGCCAGTGTTCTGTCAAAGAGTTGTTTACCCATTCCCAGTCCACGCATTTTTTCGGTGACGATTAAATCTTCCAGATAAAGCCTTCTTCCTTTCCAGGTGGAGTATCTGACGTAATATAATGAAATTCCAACAATTTCGTCGCCAACTTCCGCTACAAATGCACCCCAAACAGGATTATGTCCAAATCCTGCTTCTTCAAACTCCGCGGGGGAAACCGTTACTTCATCTGGTGCTTTCTCATAGATCGCCAATTCTTTGATTAGCTCAAGCATTTGCGGGCAATCGGACTTAATTGCTGCACGTATAATTGGTTTAGTCATTGTTTTTATAATGTTTAATTACCCTTTTACCAAAGATTGTACTTCCAATACGAACCATAGTGGAGCCTTCTTCAATCGCTAACTTGTAATCGGAAGACATTCCCATGGAAAGTATGTTAAAATAATCATCTTTACGGTAGAAGCTAGCTTTAACTCCATCAAATAACATCTTTAATTCGTAGAATTCTGCTTTAATCACCTTTTCATTGTCTGTATTGGACGCAATCCCCATTAGCCCACAAATTCGGATATTTTTTAGTTCCAGGAATTCTTCATCACGAAGCAACTCGATCAATTCGGCATGATCCAAACCGAACTTGGTGTCTTCGTCGGCGATATAGACTTGTAATAAACAATCGATGGTACGATTCGCTTTTAACGCATGTTTATTAATTTCCTTTAGCAGTTTTAAGGAATCAACAGAAGCAATTAGGCTAACAAATGGAGCAATATATTTCACCTTATTTGTCTGTAGATGTCCAATCATATGCCATTGAATATCTTTGGGTAAGAGTTCTGCTTTCTCAATTAATTCTTGAACGTGATTTTCGCCAAAAATACGTTGTCCAGCCTCATAGGCTTCCATGATTTCTGAATTGGACTTTGTCTTTGAAACTGCTACAAGCTGAACGCCCTTTGCTTCAGTTTCCAATCTTAAAGCTTCTAAATTACTCGCAATACTCATTTCCGATATAGTTTGATGATGTAAAAAGTGCCAAATGTCGGTGCTTTTTGTAAATTTGTACAAAACTACGAAATGCTACGATTAATACTGAATCTACTTGCGGTGATTTTTTTATTTGGTTCCTGTGTCAGACCAGAGGAGAAGGATATTATCTCACAAAGCAAATTTGTAAATGCTTTGACAGAAATCCAATTGACAGATTCATATCTCAATATTTTGCCCATTGATAGTGCACGCAAAGTGATGGTGCCTTTGTATCAGGTGACGTTTGATAAATACGGACTGGATTCCGTTTCCTTTAAAAAGAATCTGGACTATTACGGCAAAGATGCTGAGGTTATGTCAGCCATTTACAAGAAAGTGGAAGATAACTTGACGAAGGAGAATAAGTTTTATACAGATATCGAACGTAAAAAGCAAGATTCTATCCGAACAAGGGATTCGATTGTCAATGCGAGGATTCAGGATAGTACGAGTCGTGTGATGCGACAACAGCAACAGTATCAAGAACGTATTGCTGCACTTATCCATTACAAATCAAGTAAGGAGAAATTCAGTTTTAAAGAAGCTTCTTCGTTGTTTAACAAAAATTTCCAACAGAAAACAGGTGTTAGTTTGGATAGCTATTTAATGAACCAGCTAACTATAGGTAGTTCAACTACTCCAGCTGGATCACCACCGCCTGTTTCTTCAGGAAATCCTGCGTCCCCAGCATCAACACCTGGCGTTTCGGCAAAGGACACAGCAACGTTACCAAAACAAATGGAGCAAAGGCTTGAAAAACCTATTCTTACTCCACCACAGGCATTAAAGCCAGTGTCAAAACTTTAACCATCAAAGAATATAATTTTATGGTATATCCATTAAATGCGATAGATAAACTCGGCTTTTCCGAGATAAAAGATAAAATAAAACAAAAATGCCTGAGTGAATCGGGTCGTGAACTGGTCGAAAAAATTCAACCACAAACTCGCTATGATCAGATAGATCGCTTTTTGAGACAGACAAGCGAATTCAAAGATCTTCTTGTCAACGATGGGGCATTTCCAGTCGAGAATTTTTTTCCTTTAAAATCCATTATTGAAAAAGCGAGGGTGGAAGGCGCCTTTCTACTTGAAGAAGAGCTTTTTCGTGTCCTGTTATCTTTGAAAACTGTTTATGCCATCATTCGCTATTTTAACGAAAGAGAAGGCCTTTATCCGAATTTGGAAGTGCTATTTGAGCATTTGCCTATCGAGAAGGGAATCATCCGTGATATTGAAATAGTGATTGACGAGCGAGGAAAACTCAAAAATAATGCGTCACGCTTATTGCTCGAAATCACTCAACAAATACAACGGGCAGAACAAGATGCGCTCAAACGTATAAATAGTATCTTCAAAAATGCCCAGGACAGCGGGTGGACCGCGGATGGCAATTTGACTGTACGCGATGGACGTCTATGTATTCCGATCTTGGCTGAAAATAAAAGGAAGCTTAAAGGATTGATTCATGACGAGTCAGCAACAGGACAAACGGCTTATATTGAGCCAGAAGAAGTATTTCAGCTCAACAATAAAATTAGAGATCTTGAATTTGAGCGCAGGAGAGAGGTCATCCGAATTCTTGTGGAACTCACAGATAAAGTGCGGCCGCATCTCCCTTTATTGTTATCCTATCATGGCTTATTGACCAAAGTTGATTTTGTTAGGGCCAAAGCATTGTTTGCCTTGGATATTGAGGCCGAAATGCCTGAACTGTCCAAAGAAGCGGAGATCAATCTCATCAATGCCCGTCATCCATTGCTCATACTTAACGAACACCATAAAGGCACTGTAGTTCCTTTGAATATACAAATCGACCAGTTTCAACGTGTTATTGTTGTCTCCGGACCAAATGCCGGTGGTAAGTCAGTCTGTATGAAGACAGTGGGCTTGCTACAGATTATGGTGCAATCAGGTCTATTGATCCCGGCTGAGCCGACTACGAAAGTAGGTGTATTCAAGCAAATATTTGCTGATATTGGTGACGATCAATCTATAGAGAGTGACCTCAGTACGTACAGTGCACACTTGTCGAAAATGAAGTATTTTACGGAATTCGCCAATGGACGCACCCTGGTACTCATTGATGAATTCGGTACCGGAACAGACCCTCTATTTGGTGGACCTATTGCCGAAGCCGTATTGGAATCGTTGAACAAAAAGCAGATTAGAGGCGTTGTAACAACCCATTACTCAAACTTAAAGGTATTTGCGAGCAATACAACGGGTCTGGAGAATGCTTCCATGTTGTTCGATAACCGCGAGATGCGTCCAATGTACATTCTCCAGATCGGTAAACCTGGAAGCTCCTATGCCTTCGAAATTGCACAGAAAATAGGGCTAGGAAAGGATATTCTAGAAGCCGCCAAAGGGAAAATCGGTGTACAACAGAAAAAGGTAGATACCTTGTTGATCGATCTTGAACGTGAGAAGAAAGAGGTGTTTGATACAAAAGTTGCCATCAATAAAAGAGAGAAAGAACTTGAATCTCTTAAATCGGAGTACTTGGAATTGCAAGATTATCTTGAAGAAAATAAGCGGGTTATCCTGAAAAAAGCCAAAGAGGAGGCTCAGGAAATCATCAGAAACTCCAATAAATTAATCGAAAATACGGTTGCACAGATCAAATCAGCGAAAGCTGATAAGGAGAAAACCCGTGAGTTGCGCAGTAATCTGGATCAAGCTCTGAAAGCTGTTTTGCCGAAAGAGCAAACAGTGAAGCATGTCATTAAAGAAAAAGTAGCCGAGTCCTCCGAATTGAGTATAGGGGACTGGGTACAGATTATTGATAATGGAGCTGAAGCACAGGTTGTTGAAATTGCTAAAAACAACTTGATTCTTGCTATGGGAGAATTGAGAACAGTACAGAAGCGAAAGAATGTTATTAAGCTCGAAGGACGTGAAAACAAGAAATCAGCAAAAAGCTTGTCTAAATCATTGTCTGCGGGTACTGTCGCAGATTTTAATCCGGAACTTGACCTAAGAGGGATGCGCACCGAAGATGCGTTGAATGAATTGGAGAAAGTACTGGATAGGGCCGTTATGGTGGGCTACCCATCATTAAAAATTATCCACGGTAAAGGAGACGGCATTTTACGAAAATTCATTCGGGATTACTTGCGTAAATACAGCCATGTCAGCCGGTTTGAAGATGAACATCAAGACCGCGGTGGAGACGGAATAACTTACGCTTATTTATAGCAATAGAAAGAACTCGCAGATGTAAGATGCGAGTTCTTTCTTATCTTTTTAGATCGCCTGATCTTTGCCACCAAAGGTGATCATCACCATACCTACAATGATAACAAACATACCGACAACCTGCTGCCAGCTCAGTGGACTTTTAAAATAAAATGCCATTGCCAATTGGACAGTCAGAAAAGTCCCTCCTGAACATAATGCGATAACAATAGGTTGAGAGACATTCTTAAATAATTGAATGAGAAACCAACTTGCCGAAAGCAAAATAATATTCCCAACAATCAACGCTGCCCATTTATACTTGGGGTGAATACCGCCCAGTTTAAATAGGATAGAGGAGACAATTTGGCAAGCCCAAAATGCCGCAAAATAAAGGTAGTTTAACATATTGCCGTTATTCGTATCTACTGTAAGCACCGTTAAAAGATTGACGCATTAAGGAGAACTGATCTATCACAGTTTTAAGAAATTCCTCATCAAGCAATTCAAAAACACCATTTACACCACCTATGATGTCAACCTCTGCAATTTTATAGGATTGCTCCAAATTTCCTTGTTCAAATTTGATGATGAATTTCTGGTTCATTCCAAAGATGGAAATCTTGCAATCAGGATGGGGGAGTTCCGCTATTAATCTCATGTAAATCTCTTGTTTTAAAAATTACCATAAAAGTATAAAAAAACGCCCAAATGAAATACATTTGAGCGTTCAGGATTATGATATGATTAGAAAAAGGCTGATTATACAACTCCCTGAGCTTTCATGGCATTAGCCACTTTAATAAAGCCGCCAATATTGGCACCTTTTAAGTAGTTAACAAAATCACTTTCTTTGCCATATTTCAAACAAGTCTCATGAATGCTTTCCATAATTGTTTTCAGACGGCTATCAACTTCCTCAGTACCCCATTGTGTACGGATCGAGTTTTGGGACATTTCCAGGCCACTTACGGCAACCCCGCCCGCATTTGCAGCTTTCCCTGGTGCAAAACTAATTTTAGAATCTAAGAAAACCTTAATTGCTTCAGCAGTGGAAGGCATATTAGCGCCTTCAGCAACACAGATGCAGCCGTTTGCCACAAGTGTTTTTGCATCGGATTCATCCAATTCATTTTGTGTCGCACATGGTAATGCAATATCACATTTGAATTGCCAAGGTTTTTGTCCCGGTAAAAACTGTGCATTTGGATAACGAGCAGGGTATTGGTCTAAATTCCGTCCCAAAGTTGCTCCAAAAGCCATTTTCTCTGTGTCAAATCCATCTGGATCATACAATGTGCCGAGGCTATTGGAGACGGTAATTACTTTTGCACCTAACTGCATTGCTTTTTCAACTGCATAAAATGCAACATTACCAGCACCTGAAACCGTTGCCACTTTTCCCTGTAAAGATTGTCCTTTATGTTTAAATATACAGTCTACGAAGTATAGTAGACCATATCCGGTAGCTTCCGGACGAATATAGGAGCCGCCCCATAATTCACCTTTGCCTGTTAGGACTCCTGTAAAGTTATTCTGAAGACGCTTGAATTGTCCGAAAAGAAAGCCAATTTCACGTCCACCAACACCGATATCTCCGGCAGGAACATCTGTATCTGCACCTATATGACGATATAATTCCGTCATAAAGCTCTGGCAAAAACGCATGATTTCATTATCTGATTTACCTTTTGGGTCAAAATCGGAACCGCCTTTACCACCACCGATCGGTAAGCCTGTTAAACTGTTTTTGAAAACTTGTTCAAAAGCAAGGAATTTCAAGATACTTTGATTTACAGAAGGAGCGAAGCGGAGACCTCCTTTATATGGACCTATAGAACTATTCATTTGCACACGGTATCCGCGGTTTACCTGTACTTGATGATTGTCATCTAACCAAGTTACACGAAAAGAAATAATACGTTCAGGCTCGGTCAGGCGTTCAAGAATTTTTTGGTCGAAAAATTCAGGATGATTGTTTGCGATATAAGGAAATAAATCCTCTGTAACTTCTTTTACAGCTTGTAAGAATTCTGGCTCATTTGGATTGCGTTTCTCAACGCTCGCAATGAACTCGTTAAAATTTTTTGACATGTTTTAATTAGTAAAATTTCCCTTTGGCTGGCACTAATTTATGTATTTTTTAATAAAAATCCAATTTTTGTTAATTTTTTATAAATTTTAAGTTGTTATAATGAAATTTCGAATTCTATAAAATATGGCTATTTAGCTTGATAATATAGAATTGTAGCCGAAATCAAATCATCCACGTATTTTATTCGACACTTTAGCTAAAAAAAAGAATCATTTTCGTTTTTATAATAGAACAAACTAAACGTAATGATTTGTGTAATTCTAAGCCTTATAAATTTTAAAATTTATAAGGCCACCATGAAGTCTTAATAAATTGTACGATCTAATTTTAAGCGGAATTACAATTGGTTATGGTGCAATGAGAATAGAATCTTCGTTATAACAATGTAGCAATACGATTTTATTACAAAATAGAACAAATCGTTGGGTAAAAGGGAGGGTTTACAAATTACTATTTAACATAATATAAATTATAATAATTATATGTACTAATGAGGGCTGAGGCTTTTAAAAGAATTATTTGATATAGTTATTTCAATTTTGAGGTTACTATAAAATAAGCTTTCCTACAATGATTTGCAAATAAGACTTACACATTTTAATAATAAAATAAAAAAGGAATCCAAGCATTTTGCTTGGATTCCTCAATAAATATTTAGGTTGAGTATTTACAGATTAAAAAATGTTAATCAATAGCCTGAATCATCAAAGCGCCAACTGTTAAGTTAGTCCGTGGATCAATGACAATGGCTTGAGAATTTGCAGAATTTTCTGTCTGTAAATCAAATACAAGATTTTCAGCAGATTTGATTGCAATGCGACCAATATCATTGAGCTTGATTGTTTCGTCGAAAACTTTATCCTGTGTGTTGATGTCAAATTTATAAAGCACATCAACAATCTTAATTTTTGTCAATTTACTGTGGCTCTGAAGCAAGTAGATCTGTTCGGTATCCAAGGGTTTATTGTCAAACCAACATACGTTTGCCTGTATATTACGCTCAAATTTTGGCTGTTTTTCAACATTTGCAATCGTGTCGCCACGGCTAATGTCCACATCGTCTGTTAAATGAAGGATAACTGACTGTCCATTTTCTGCACGGTCAAGCTGTAGGCCGTTAAATTCTATAGTCTTTACAGTACTGTATGTTTCAGAAGGATAAATAATCACCTGATCGCCTACAGTAAGCCCCTCTCCTAACACTCTGCCGGCATATCCCCTATAGTCATGGAGATCATCTGTTTGTGGCCTTACAACCCATTGTACAGGGAATCTCCAATTCGCCGCTTGATTTTCGTGGATTTCAACATTCTCCAGGTAATCCAATAGCGATTCTCCTGAATACCATAGCATACGATCAGATTTATGAACAATATTGTCTCCTTTTAATGCGGATACAGGGATAAAATCAACATCCTGAAGTCCTAGATTGGCAGCCAATTGCTGGTAATCATTTTTGATTTGTTCAAAAACAGTAGCACTATAATCTACCATATCCATTTTATTGACACACACCAATACTTGTTTCATTGCCAGTAATTTAGCAATAAACGAATGCCTTTTCGTTTGTTCAATAACCCCCTTTCGTGCATCTACCAATATGATGATCAGCTCAGAATTAGATGCGCCGGTAACCATGTTTCGCGTGTATTGAATATGGCCTGGAGCATCAGCGATAATATATTTTCGATGATCGGTCTGAAAATATTTGTAAGCAACATCGATGGTTATCCCTTGTTCGCGTTCTGCCTTTAGTCCATCCGTTAATATCGCTAAATCTACTGTTCCATCATCATTTTTTCGGTTGGCACGCTGTATCGCTTCCAATTGGTCATCCAAAATAGAATTGGTATCGTATAGCAATCGACCGATTAGGGTGCTTTTACCATCGTCTACCGAACCAGCTGTTATAAATTTCAATATATTCATTGTTGTCAATATCAAGTATTAGATTTGAGAAATTAAAAATATCCCTGTTTTTTGCGTTCTTCCATTGCTGCCTCGGATACTTTGTCATCCATCCGAGCCCCACGTTCACTGACTGTTGATGCCTTGATTTCCGCGATGATATCATCTAAAGCAGTTGCTGTAGAATCTACTGCCGCAGTACAGGTCATATCACCCACCGTCCTGAAACGAACAGATTTAGTTTCAACAACATCCTCCTCATCAATATTCAAAAATGGTGCAGCCGCCATTAATTGTCCGTTACGGGTAATTACCTCCCGTTCATGGCTAAAATAAATGGATGGCAATGCAATTTGTTCGCGTTTGATATAATTCCAGACATCGAGCTCAGTCCAGTTTGATATCGGGAATACCCGTACATTCTCGCCTTTGTTTATCTTACCGTTGAAAATACTCCACAACTCAGGTCTTTGTCTTTTTGGATCCCATTGTCCAAACTCATCGCGAACGGAGAAAATACGTTCTTTTGCACGTGCTTTTTCCTCATCCCTACGTGCTCCTCCGATACATGCATCGAAACCGTGCTTCGAGATCGTATCGAGTAAGGTAACAGTCTGAAGTGCATTACGACTTGCGTTTTTACCTGTTTGCTCAACAACTTTGCCCTGATCTATACTGTCTTGGACATAGCCAACAATAAGTTTTTCTCCGATTTCTTCAATAAGACTGTCACGGAAAGCAATAGTTTCTGGGAAATTGTGCCCAGTATCAATATGAACCAGTGGAAAAGGAAATTTACCCGGTCTAAAAGCTTTTTTTGCTAGATGAACCAATGTAATGGAATCTTTTCCGCCCGAGAATAATAATGCTGGTTTTTCAAACTGTCCAGCAACTTCTCTTAATATATATATTGCTTCCGCTTCTAAATGATCTAAATAGTCCATTCTTTGAAATAATAAAATTTGATTTAATGAATTCGGGTTTACGCTTTTTATAATTAAGCTTTAACAGCATGTAAACCACATTCTTTTTTACTCTGATCTTCCCACCACCATCTTCCGGCCCGAAAATCTTCTCCTTCCTGAATAGCTCTTGTACATGGTTGACAACCAATGCTCGGAAAACCTTTGTCATGTAAGACATTATAGGGAATATACTGTTCTTTACAATACATTTTTACCTGTTCAAAGGTCCAGTCAAACAGTGGATGGATTTTTATGATATCATTTACTTCGTCATATTCTACAAAGTCCATATCATGTCTATTGACCGATTGTTCAGACCGAATGCCGGTAATCCAGATTTTTTTTCCTTTGATAGCACGCTGCAACGGTTCAATCTTCCTGATCCGACAACATTCTTTACGGTTTTCAACAGATTCATAGAAAGAATTAGGTCCCTTTTTACTGATAAAATCTTCCAACAATGTCGTATCCGGTGTGTATGTTTTGATATTCAGTTGATAACGTTCTAATGTGCGACTCCACAAAGAGTATGTCTCTTTGAATAATCGCCCCGTATCTAAAGTGAAAATCTCGATACCAATATTGTTTTTGCCAATCCATTCGGTGATAATCTGATCTTCTATCCCAAAAGAAGTCGAAAAAACAACTTCTGAAGGATATAGCGTTGCAATTGCTTGCAGCATCTCCGTTCCTTTTTTATCGCCGATAATTTCTTTAATTTCCTTAACGCTCATGACGTAATATATTTTTGGTATGTTCGTTCAGCTTCTTTACCTTAAATTCAAAGTCTCCTTTCAGCTGTTCACGATATTCGCTCATCAATGAAAGCGTTTCGTCGATTTCGGCTGGTAATAGATCGTTGAGCAATTCCTTCACCCTTTTTGCAATTGTTGGTGATTTGCCGTTTGTGGAAATCGCGACTTTTAGATCGCCCTTAGTAACAATAGATCCCAAATAAAAGTCGCATAGATCTGGTTTATCCGCTGCGTTGAAAAGTATATTGTGAAGTGATGTTAACTCACGAAGTTCATCATTCAGTTCCATATTGTTCGTCGCAGCAATCACAAGGTGCTTGTGCTCAATGTCACTCGTCTCAAAAGGACGGATGTGAAGTTGAGTGTGAGGGTAATTCCTGAGTAATATTTCAAATTCTGGAACAATTTCCCTTGCGACAACAGTTAGTTTCAATCTCTCATCACTTGTTATCAATGCCTGGAATTTTTCCAATGCAACTTTTCCACCTCCGACCAATAAGGTCTGGATCTGATCAAGTTTAACGAATATGGGAAATAAATGATTCATACTTATTTATAATGCAAGTGCTTTTTCTTTAATCTGTTGAAACGATCTGTGTTTCGCGACAACTTCACCTATGATGATAATAGCTGGTACACCGATTCTCTTTTCGGTAGATTCATCTAATATATTGTCTATTGTTCCCAATACAACTTTTTCATTGGGCAATGATCCATTCTGAATCAAAGCGATTGGTAGATGATGAAGATTTTTATCCCGGTAGATGGCTACAATTTCAGCTAATTTTCCATAGCCCATCAGGACGATCACAGTCGCATTGGATTCTGCCGCCAAGTATAGGTCGCTAGATAAACTGCCATCAGATTTTGACCCTGTTATCACCCAAAAGCTTTCGCTAATCCCTCTATAAGTCAAAGGAATCTGCTGTAGCCCTGTTAGGCCAATAGCGGAGGAAATACCAGGTACAACGGCTGTTTCAATGCCATATTGTGCCACATGATCGATCTCCTCACCTCCACGTCCAAAGACAAAGGGATCTCCACCTTTCAAACGCACCACATGCCCATAATTCAAGGCATAGTCAACCAATAAACGATTGATTTCATCTTGCGAGATTGAAAGCTGTTCAGCACGTTTCCCGACATAAATTTTTATACAATCTGCTTTCGCATAATCCAATAATTCATCATTGACAAGCGCGTCATACAAAATAACATCCGCTTTCTGGATTGCTTTGATCCCTTTTAGGCTAATCAATTCTGGATCTCCTGGCCCCGCACCTACCAAAGTTACTTTTGCTTCTATCGACATTCCGTTCCCTCCTAAGCCAATACAGGCGTTAAATTTTTACGTTGATAAACCTCATTGATAAACTTTGTGGCTTCTTGCAGATAACCTGTTGCAAAGCCCTCAGTAGGTTCATTTTTACTGATTTGTAAGACAAGCTCCGGAAATGACTGATCAAAGTTATATTCCCCAGACTCCACAAAATGTGTCTGGAATTCATTGATCACTGTATTTTGCGTGCTTGCGCTAATACCTTTATCTAACAACAAGGCTTTTGCTGCCTGAACAAAGGCATTGTATGCATGATAGATAGCGTCTGCGAATTTTGCTTCCTGGAACGTCTCGTTTGCCCATTGCAGTTTTTCCTCCGCCTCATAAATCAATGTTGCCACGAGATCGATCACCACTCCGGCACACTCACCCACACCTATTGCTGTTTGGAAAGTCCCCTCATGGCCCCAATCCACAAACTCATCTTCCGCAAGTGTGGTCAGATCCGACAATGGTTTTAATAGATTGTAAAAATAATTTTTACCCTGTCTGTCGTAATACGTATGAAAGTTTTCAGTTTCTTCAGCATTCTTTTTGTAATCGTTCAGTACGAATTCCACCACATGCAATACGCGCTTGGTTGGTACTTTGATAATTCGTTCGGCAACCCGGCCTTCGCCATCGCCGATCGTACCACCACCAAGCATAACCTGGGCAGCGGGAACTACCTTGCCCTCTGCTTTAACTGAGCTGCCATGAAAGCCAATATGTGCCAGTCCATGTTGACCACAGGAATTCATACAACCGGATATCTTAATTTTCAAATCTCTGTTGAAAATAAAATCTTGGTGGAATTCGGCGATATACGATTCAATGACCCGCGCCATTTCGGTACTATTTGAGATGCCAAGATTACAAGTATCCGTTCCGGGACATGTTGTCACATCTGCAGTACTGTCAAAACCTACCTGTGCAAGATCAAGTGATTTGAGCAATTGGTAAATATGAGGTAGCGATTTCTCAGTTGCATACTTCAATAGTAAACTTTGGTTTTGTGTTATCCGGATATCATCCGCAACGAGATCTTTTAATCCAGCGACCAAGGATCGCGCTTTATCC
This sequence comes from Sphingobacterium sp. GW821-FHT03E03, assembly GCF_059420745.1. NCBI lineage: Bacteria > Pseudomonadati > Bacteroidota > Sphingobacteriia > Sphingobacteriales > Sphingobacteriaceae > Sphingobacterium > Sphingobacterium sp. GW821-FHT03E03. The sequence continues at coordinate 46,357 of NZ_JBWKUH010000006.1, read as the reverse complement.
GTGCCGATATCTCCAGTAGAAACACGTACATAGACACCATAATAGCCTGCTTGCTTTTGTTCAAATGTATTCGTATTCTTCCATACCTGATAGTTTAAGTCGCTATCCAGATCAAGTACAGTAATTTTGCTGTCATCAGGTGGCAGCGGTTGTTCAATTTTGGTTCGATCAATAGCGAAAGTCTTTACTTTTGTAGCAATCTTTTCTGCTTCGATTAGATTCAATACCTCTTCCAGGCCAAGTTTTTGAATAAGATATTTAAAGCGGGCCTTGTTACGGTTATTGCGTTCACCATATCGGTCGAACACCCTTAAGGCAGCCTCGATATAAGGAATAAGTTCGTCTTCTGGTAGAAATTCATTTGTTAGCGATGCTAAAAATGGCTGTGATCCCAGTCCACCTCCTAGCAAGACTTTGAAACCACGTACTTCCACACCATCAACATACTTCAATTTTGGAATAAAACCCAAGTCATGAATATAGGAAAAAGCGGTATCCTCTTCACTTGCAGAAAAAGACATCTTGAATTTTCTGCCCATCTCCGCACAGACCGGATTACGTAGAAAATATTCAAATGTCGCCTGTGCATACGACGAGACATCAAAAGGTTCTTTTGGATCAATGCCCGAAGTTGGCGAAGCCGTTACATTACGAACGGTATTACCACAGGCCTCCCTTAAGGTAATATCGTCCTCTGCCAATTTTGACCAAAGTTCTGGAGTTCTGTCCAGACTTACGTAATGAATCTGAATATCTTGACGTGTGGTCAGATGCAGGTTGCGACTTGCATATTCATCAGATATTGCCGCGATTTTGATCAATTGTTTAAAAGTAACTTTTCCAAATGGAAGTTTGATACGAACCATTTGAACCCCTGGTTGTCTCTGTCCATATACTCCCCTGGCTAGACGCAATGATCTAAATTTCTCATCAGCGATCTTACCTTCGTGAAATAACCGAATCTTTTTTTCAAGTTCAATAATCTCCTTTTCCACGACTGGATTTTCTAATTCTGTACGGAAGCTTTGCATAAAACAAATAAAATCTATTGATTTAGTATTCTTTTCTCGAGTCAAATGTAAAAATATTTTTTTAATATTCTATAATATCTACCAAATTAATATATATTTGCCGTATAAAATTTAATATACTAAACCTGTAGACTAATAGGTGTAATGATAAAAAGATGTTTTATAGCCCTCGTTTTTAGCTTTATAGTTGTATCTAAGATCTCGTCATGCGCGCCAAAAATAAAGAATGGATATAGCAAAGAGCGTGGGTTTGAAGGTAATATTTCATTATCTGGAGCCTTTGCCCTCTACCCTTTGGCGGTAATCTGGAGTGAAGACTTTAAAAAAATTCACCCTCATGTTCGTTTTAATATTTCTGCAGGCGGAGCGGGAAAAGGAATAGCCGATGTGTTAACTGGTATGGTAGACATTGGCCTAGTATCACGGGATCTTCATGCACAAGAAATCAAAAAAGGTGCAGTTCCTACTGTCGTTGCCAAAGACGCTGTAATATGTACATTGAATCCTGGCAATCCAAATTATAAAGCATTACTGAAACGGGGCTTAACACGGGAGGAGCTTTCGGATATTTTTGTTAATCAAAAATTGAAAACATGGAATCAAGTTGATCCGCAATTTACTTCGGATCCGATTAATGTCTACGTGCGTTCGGATGCCGCTGGAGCGGCAGAAACATGGGCCAAATTTTTTGGACACAAACAGGAGGATCTGCAAGGTGTTGGCATCTTCGGGGACCCTGGCATCGCCCAAGCTATTAAAGATGATAAGTTTGGCATTGGCTTCAACAACATTAATTATGTATATAATTTAAAGACAAATAAAGTGTTTGATCATATTGATGTATTGCCATTAGATTTAAATAAAAATGGACAGATTGAAGCAGATGAACAATTCTATGGCTCCCTGTCGGACTTGACAGGAGCAGTTGCGGCGGGAAGATACCCTGCCCCTCCTTCGCGTGATCTGACATTTGTCACACGAAATAAAACTGAGTCCTTGCTTTTGAAGGAATTTATCTCATTTGTACTGCAGAAACAGGCGCAATCACAATTACTGGAAAATGGTTATGTACCATTGAGTGAAACACTGATTAATGAAGAACTAAAAAAGTTATAGCATGCTAAATACACGTCTAGTTAAAGATACTTTAGTAAAACGGTCCACATTATTGTTGCTGCTGATTTCGCTTTCAGTTGTCCTTATTATTGCGGTCGGTTTAACCGTAAAATCCATTCCACTATTTGAATATAGTAATGTATTTCAGCTGTTGACAGACAAAGTATGGGCACCTATGAAAGGCTCATTCGGATTTTTGCCTTTTATCGCCGGCACACTTGCTGTCACATTGATATCCCTTGCCATTGCCATACCACTGTGTATATTAACATCTGTTTATTTGACTGAATATGCTTCAGATGCATTGAAAAATATGATGCTCCCGCTTGTCAATGTTTTGGCTGCCATTCCTCCAGTGCTATATGGTGTTTGGGGCGTGTTATTTATTGTACCATTGATCCAGCTTTATATTGCTCCAATTTTTGGCGTGGTGACATCTGGTTATTCGGTGTTAGCCGGAGGGATAGTATTGGCAGTCATGATATTTCCGATCATGATTTCAATTATGGTTGAGGTGCTCCAAACGATTCCGTATGAATTAAAAGCAGCCTCTTTGTCTTTAGGAGCAACAAAATGGGATACCATAAAACATGTTATTCTCAAAAAAGCAAAGCCCGGTATTATTGCGGCAATTGTCTTATCGACCTCTCGTGCGTTTGGAGAAACGATTGCTGTATTAATGGTTTGTGGTAATGTATCCAAGGTTCCTACGTCCATCTTTGATGCCGGTTACCCCATCCCAGCTTTAATTGCCAACAATTTTGGTGAGATGATGTCCATCCCACTTTATGAGTCTGCATTGATGTTTTCAGCATTATTGCTATTTGTGATCATATTTGTTTTCAATTTAATATCACGTCTGATCTTGAGACGTCTCGAAGGAGGTTTAGATGGATAATACCAAAAGAAGGTTATTGAGCGAAAAAATCGCGAAGGGTTTCATGCATCTGTCCGGAATTACAGTAACTGCTTCCCTGTTTTTTATTGTAGGTACGATCCTCTATAAGGGGCTTCCCTATCTCAATTGGGAGATGGTCAGCCAATTGCCCAAAGGTGGGTTTTACATAGGTAAAGAAGGCGGAATCTTAAACGCCATATTAGGTTCGCTCTATCTGGCAGGTGTAGCGACCGCCCTTTCCGCTTTTATTGGCATCCCAATATCTCTTTATCTTAATATTTATTTAGGGACAAATTCCAGAGTAACACAGTTTTCAAAGCTTTTGTTCGATGTACTTTATGGTGTTCCATCCATTGTTTATGGTGCTGTCGGCTTTGGTATCATGGTCTATTTTGGTATTAGAGCTTCGCTATTGGGTGGTATCATTACGGTCACATTATTGACGATCCCTATTGTGGTACGTACAGTAGACGAATTAATCAAAACGATTCCTGAAGATTTGAAAAATGTCACGCTTTCCCTTGGTACAACACGTTGGGAGCTCGCTAAGGTTATGTTGCGGAGCATTCGCGCTGGATTATTGACGGCTATTCTGTTGGCGTTTGGAAGGGCTATTGGTGATGTTGCTGGTGTGCTATTGACAACAGGCTTCAGTGATAATCTGCCTAAATATATTGACGAACCTGCAGCAACACTTCCCTTGGCTATATTTTTTCAGTTAAGCAGTCCAATTCCTGAGGTACAGGGGCGAGCTTACGCTTCAGCCCTGGTTTTAACAATCATTATTTTAATTATCGTAGTATGCACACATATCCTTCAATCGAAACAAAAGAATCGTCGTTAAACAGCCCATTAACTGATCCCCATATACAGATTAAGGATCTTAATGTGTATATCGACGGACGACATATCTTAAAAAATATTAATCTTGCCTTACCCAACAATAGTGTAACTTCTATCATAGGACCTTCGGGTTGTGGTAAGACCACCTTGTTGAAAACACTTAATCGACTTGTAGACGACACAAAAGGTGTTGAAATAACTGGGTCTGTGCTTGTGAACGGTGAGGATATTTATGGTAAGGATGCTGAAGTGACACATATCCGTAAGAAGATGGGGCTTTTATCCCAGAAACCTTATCCCTTACCGATGTCCATCTACGATAATGTCGCTTATGGCCCGCGTATACATGGCACCAAGAATAAAAAAGAACTGGATAAGATTGTCGAGACACAATTGCGAAATGTGGCCTTATGGGATGAGGTCAAGGATCGTTTGGGGCAGTCTGCAAGTGGTCTTTCGATTGGACAGCAACAACGGCTTTGTTTAGCTAGGGGTCTTGCTGTTGAACCTGAAATTATACTTGGTGATGAATCGACTTCTGCATTGGATCCACTATCTACAGCAAAAATTGAAGAATTATTAATCGAGCTGAAGCAGGATTATACCATTGTTCTGGTGACACATATCTTACGACAAGCTAGAAGGGTGTCCGACTATATTCTTTTCGTTTATGGGGGTGAAATCCTTGAATTTGGCCCCACTGAGCAAGTGTTGTTAAGCCCGCAACATGAGATCACAAAACAATATGTAAAAGGTTTTATCTCCTGATAAACTACCTATCATTTATAAAAAAGCCGAAGATTTTATGGTGTCCATAGAATCCTCGGCTTTTCACTTCTTTATTTTTATTACAGCTTCTTTATCTCAGGTCGAATAGATCATCAACACCTAATATCTTTTTAGAAGTAAATCCTTCAGCATATTTTGCCTGGATATAACGGCCAAATTCTCTCGCTCTAGCAGCAGTAGATTCCATAAAATCCGGATTGGAGATATAGGTTTGTGGCTCGTCTGGATTGGTGTTTTCACCGGTATAGAATTGTGTTTTGTATGCTAGGATTGACTTCTCCTTGATAGTATAGTAGTCCGTAATATCAATAACCACATCAGGTTTGATATAATAGTCCTGTACAAACTGTAATACCAAACGTGGCCGAAAAGCTTCCTGTATATGATTATTTTCATCTCTTGTTTCCACTTTTCTTAAACCCGAAAGGAAACAGGCTTCATTCACAAGCTGCCCTGCCCTGCCATGATCAGGGTGGCGGTCGGTAATCGCATTGGTGATAACAATTTCAGGCTGGTATTTCCTTATTGCACTTATAATAGCCATTTTTTCTTCGATAGCATTTTCGAAAAAGCCATCTCTGAGACCGAGATTTTCGCGAGCAGCCAATCCCAGGATCGTTGCGGCATCTTTCGCCTCTTGCGCTCTGGTCTCCGCTGTACCGCGTGTACCTAGTTCGCCCTGTGTCAGGTCTACAATTCCTACTTTTTTTCCTTCAGCAACATATTTTGCCATTACTCCGCCTGCCCCTAATTCTGCGTCATCGGGATGCACAGCAATGACTAATAAATCTAGTTTTAGCATATTGATATCTTATTTTTTGTTTACAGCCTCCAATTTCACCAAAATCGGTTAAAAATGATTCTGCAGTTAATTCTTTTATATTGCTAGCTTATTTTGAAGATAGCCAACATATATAAGTTTTACTGTTATGAAGCTGAGGTCAAAGGTAGAAAGTTTGTTGTTTACTCCGCTAAAAGTCGTTCGATATTACGACAAATTTTACCTGACAATGGCGAAGTAGTGGGGTAATAGAAATCCACAACTTCTCCCTGCTTGTTGATCAGGTACTTGTGAAAGTTCCAGGAAGGTTTGCTATTTATATGACCGTTTTCTGTCTTATTTGAAAGAAAATTATACAATGGCGTCGTATAGGTGCCAATGACATGGCTGCGCTTAAAGACCGGAAAACTGACTTGTTGGTTTATTCGACAAAATGTTTCCAATGTACTGCCTGTCAAGGGTTCTTGATTTCGGAAGTTATTGGACGGAAATGCCAGTATCTCAAACCCTTTTTCTTTATACTTTTGGTAGAGCTTTTCAAGCGATTTAAATTGTTTTGTGAACAGACACTGACTCGCTGTATTGACAATCAACAAAACCTTTCCTTCAAAATCCCCCAGAGATTTCATGGTTCCATTGAATTGCAAGGCATCAAAGTCATAAATCGTTTTCATATTATCTTAATTTAGGTATTTACATGAGGATCCGGATACTTTTTTCAAGTCTCCTAGCAATTTGCATACTGAAGTCTACATGACTGGTTTAGGTCTTGATCTTTCAAATTCCCGGATAATATTTTCGATTTCGAAGTCCTCCTTTGGATCATACGCTGATTTTAGATTATGTCCAAAAATTTTGGCAACACCTTGATAAAAGAACGCGGAAATTCCACCTTTCATTTCTTTTACCATTTCGTAGCTTGTGTGTCCTGTATAGCGATCGATCAGTTTTATAAGAATTTTACCCTGGGAAATGGTCATGTTTTTAATTTCCCTATTAAACATTTGTTTTACGTCATTTTCACACCGTTCCACCAGCGCTTCATGCTCCTTTTTTTCAGATGTCAGGGCTAGATCCCGATCTAGCTGGTCGTATCTTTTTTGTGCATAGATCGCATAAGGGAGTACCTTCAGTACATTTCGTCTAAAACGTAGATATTCCCGTCTTGCTTCCTCGCTTGACCATACTCGTTTTCTGACAATAACAACCTCTGGGATGGGAAACCAAGGTAAAATTTCGCCCGAAGGTAATGTTGTTTTCATATAATCAGTCACAGTCTCTTGCGCCCCTTCACCATACAATGGAAGAACAAGAGATTGAGCCTGTGTCACACCTGACAAAGTCCCAAGAAGAAAAAGCAAACCACCTACTATTGTCTTCATCTGAATGACTATATAACTCTTTTAATTTGTCAATGCTATTATATTTTGGTAAATTTATTACAAAATAAGTTAGCTTGATAATCGTATTCGAAATACATTAACTAAATTAAACAAAAATACTCAAAAAAACATCATTTACCTGCAACGTTTATGAAAGATTATGTGATTGATATAGAGGTAGAAAACAAAGAGATAAGAAAACGTTACCGTGCGTTATTGCGTGCCTGCAAGCCTACTTTGCAGCGCGGGGATAAGCAAGAGATTCGTAAAGCTTTTGATTTGGCATTGGATAGTCATAAGGAAATGCGCCGCAAATCAGGAGAACCTTATATTTATCATCCTATTGCTGTAGCGCAAATTGCTGCTGAGGAAATAGGCTTAGGTACGACCTCCATTGTATGCGCTTTGCTCCATGATGTTGTTGAGGATACCAATGTGACCTTGGACGAAATTGAGGAAATGTTTGGAAAAAAAGTTCGTCGCATTATCGACGGATTAACTAAAATTTCCGGAATATTTGATCCTAATAGTTCAATGCAGGCCGAAAACTTCCGTAAAATGCTGCTCACCCTTGCAGATGACGTGCGTGTTATTCTTATCAAATTGGCGGATAGGCTGCATAATATGCGGACGATGGAGTTTATGGCAAGAGACAAACAGCTGAAGATTGCTTCGGAGACCAGTTATCTCTATGCCCCTTTAGCTCATCGCTTGGGTCTATATGCAATTAAATCAGAATTGGAGGACTTGTCCATGAAGTTCACCGATCCGGATACCTACAAATTTATTGCTCGAAAACTGAATGAGAAAAAGGCCGAGCGCGAGAGATTCATTGGCGATTTTATCGACCCTATTAAGGAAATTCTAGAAGAACAAGGCATTATAGCATCTGTGTTTGGAAGGCCTAAATCCATCCATTCGATCTGGAACAAGATGCGCAAAAAGTCAATTCCATTTGAGGAAGTATATGATTTATTTGCCATTCGTATCGTTATCGATGCGGTAGACGAAAAGGAAAAAACCGAATGTTGGAAAGTATATTCCATTGTTACGGATTTATACCGCCCTAATCCAGACCGTTTACGCGATTGGATCTCCTCCCCCAAAGGGAATGGTTATGAATCTTTACATACCACAGTGATGGGTCCCAAAGGCCAATGGGTGGAGGTTCAGATTCGGACCAAACGGATGAATGAAATTGCAGAGAAAGGATTTGCGGCCCACTGGAAATATAAAGAGTCTAATTCCGATTCAGGCCTGGATCAATGGATCAAAAAGGTACGCGATGTACTGAGCAGTCCTGATCAGAATGCCATGGATTTTGTGGATGATTTTAAGATGAATCTGTTTTCCGATGAGATTTTTATCTTCACGCCAAAAGGCACCTTAATCCAATTGCCTAACAATGCCACAGCATTGGATTTTGCCTTTGAGATTCACTCCGATATAGGTGCCAACTGTATTGGAGCTAAAGTGAACCATAAATTGGTTCCACTTAGCCATGTTTTGCAAAATGGTGATCAAGTGGAGATTATAACCTCCAGCAAACAGTCTCCAAAAGAAGATTGGCTCAATTTTGTCGTTACTGCAAAAGCAAAATCTAAAATTAGGTCCTCCCTTAAAGAAGAGAAAAGAAGAGTTGCAGAGGATGGCAAGGAGATTCTGGAGCGTAAATTGAAGTCTCTGAAAGTGACTTACAACACCGATAATATCAATAAGATTGCTAATTATTTAAAGTATCCAAGTTCTCAGGACCTTTTTTATAACGTCGCAAAAGGCATTGTTGATATCAAGCAATTGCGCGAGTACGTGGCGCATGAGAAAGCGGTTGAAATCAATGCAGGTTCTTCTTCCGGAAATCAGTTCAATAGCCATATAGGTGGTTTAGTCGAAAAGATCAATAAGAAAGAGTTTGATACCATCCTTATTGGAGACGATATGCAAAAAGTTGACTATACCCTAGCCCCTTGTTGCAATCCGATTCCTGGCGATGATATTTTCGGCTTCCTGACAGTCAATGATGGTATCAAGATCCACCGTACCAGTTGTCCCAATGCGTCCAAGTTAATGGCGAATTACGGCTACCGTATCCTGAAAGCACGCTGGGCTTCTACAAAGGACTCTGCATTTCTCACAGGGTTGCATATTGTGGGGATCGACGATGTTGGTTTGGTCAATAAACTCACTACGGTTATTTCTCAAGAATTTGCGGTCAACATACGTTCCCTATCCATATCGAGTAACGATGGTATTTTTGATGGGAATATCATGGTATACGTCAATGATACACAGCAATTGGAGAGCTTGATGAAAAACCTCAAACAAGTAAGAGGGATTACAGGAGTAAATCGTTATGAGTCTGAAAATTAATCAAATGAATATCACAATTTAGAAATACTATCAAATGTCAATCTAAATTGGTAAATTTGTACAAGAATATTTTTACTATGAATCAAGCTGAAAATTTTGCAACTGTAAAAAAAATCTTTGAAGCATACTTAGAAAATAAAAATCTAAGAAAAACTCCAGAGCGTTATGCTATCTTGGAAGAGATCTATTCACGTACTGATCACTTTGATGTAGAGTCTTTGTATATCCATATGAAGAACAAAAAATACCGTGTCAGTCGTGCTACAGTTTATAATACCCTCGAACTATTAGTATCTTGTGATTTGGTCACCAAACATCAATTTGGCCGCAACATGGCTCAATTTGAAAAATCTTACGGTTTCAAACAACACGACCACGTGATTTGTATTGAATGTAATAAGGTTGTTGAATTTTGTGACCCTCGTATCAACCAGATCCAGAGCCTTATGGGGGATCTATTGAAGTTTGACATCAAACACCATTCTTTAAATTTATATGGTGTATGTCAAGATTGTCAGGAAAAAAATAAAAAAGAAGAAACCGTAGCCCAAGAAGCTATTTCAAATTAATCTTATATTTTTGTTAAATATAATAGTACATTTGTTCAGGAATGTTCAGGAGAAAAATTCCTGAACATTTTTATTTTTTTAATGAGTCTATTTTTATTAATAACATTTTAATTACTATACTTTAAAAGCTATGCAAGTTGATGTGCTTTTGGGCTTACAATGGGGTGACGAGGGTAAAGGTAAAATCGTAGACGTATTTTGTCCAAAATACGATTTAATCGCTCGTTTCCAAGGCGGCCCTAACGCCGGACACACGTTGGAATTTGATAACAAAAAATTCGTGCTCAACACAATTCCATCTGGTATCTTCAATGAAGGTACACTAAATCTTATTGGTAATGGTGTCGTTATTGATCCGATTATCCTAAAAAGAGAATTAGATAACCTTAAGACAGCTGGTTTTGATCCGGTGGGTAAAGGCAATTTGGTGCTAGCGCGCAAAGCACACCTTATTTTGCCAACACACCAATTATTGGATGCCGCTTCAGAATCGAAAATGGGCGCAGGCAAGATTGGATCTACCTTAAAAGGTATCGGGCCGACGTACATGGATAAGACTGGTAGAAACGGCTTACGTGTAGGTGATACAACGCTTCCAGATTTTCAAGAGCGTTACCAAAAGCTGAAAGAAAAGCATTTAAATATTCTTTCACACTATGGTGATATTCCTGATTTCAGTGAAAAAGAACAAGCGTTCCTGGATGCTATCGAATTTATTAAAACCATTCCTCATGTTGATTCAGAGCATTTAGTTAATCAATATCTGAAAGAAGGCAAACGTGTATTGGCTGAGGGAGCTCAAGGTACCCTTTTAGATGTGGATTTCGGTTCTTATCCATTTGTTACTTCATCAAATACAACTACCGCAGGAGCTTGTACTGGTCTTGGTATTGCTCCCAATAAAATTGGTAAGGTATACGGTATTTTCAAAGCTTATGCGACCCGCGTAGGTGGAGGCCCCTTCCCTACTGAACTTCATGACGAGACTGGTGAAAAACTACGTCAATTGGGTCATGAGTTTGGTGCTACAACAGGACGTGCTCGTCGTACAGGTTGGATTGATATTCCTGCGCTGAAATATGCGATTATGCTGAATGGTGTGACTGATTTAATCATGATGAAGGCCGATGTATTGGATACTTTCGACAAGATTTATGCTTGTACACATTATAAATATAATGGTGAGGTAATTGACTACATGCCATACGAGATTATTACCCATCAAGCAGAACCGATCTTGGAGGAAATTCAGGGTTGGAAACAAGATTTGACTGGTATCACATCTGAGGGAGAGATTCCTGAGGCATTAAACAACTATATTTCTTATTTGGAGAAAGCACTTGAAGTTCCTATCACAATTTTATCGGTAGGTCCGGATCGTAAACAAACACTGGCTTTATCAAAGTAAAATATGAGGATCGAAAGTTTTGATCTTCTCGATTCTAAAGATAAATTTCATCAGAAAGCCCTGCATTGGTCAGGGCAATTTGATGAAATTTCTTTCTTTAATAGTAATGGCGCGCCTGACGAATGGGGAAGATTTGAGAGTGTATTGGCAGTGAAGGCCTTGCATTCATTTTGTGCAGATGATGATGTATTGGATCAATTACAGCAATTCCTAGTCAAACATCAATGCGAGTTTATTCCGGGATTTCTATCCTATGATCTTAAGAATGAGATCGAAGATTTGCATACTAGTGCCATTGATAAGCTCGGATTTCCAGCTGCCTATTTTTTTGTTCCAACCATTACGGTCAGATGGGCCGCTAATCAGGTTCACATCCAAGCCGATGATCCAGTTGCGGTGTATCAGTCCATCTGCGACACAACAATTCCACAGATAGATGCTACCCTGGATCTGCACCTACGCTCGCGGTGGACTAAAGAAGAATACCTTGATGCCTTCGATAAAGTGCAGCAACATATTCAACGTGGTGATATTTACGAAGTAAATCTTTGTCAGGAATTCTTCTCCGAAAATGCCAATATTTCCCCGATCGATATTTATTTAAAACTGAATGCCGTATCACCTACTCCATTCAGCAACTTTTTTAGAGTTGGGCATCATTTTATCATGAGCGCTTCTCCAGAACGTTTTTTGGCAAAAAGAAAAGGCAAGTTGATCTCTCAGCCGATTAAAGGCACTGCAAAAAGAGGTGTTACAAAGCACGAAGATCAACTTATTATTAATCGTATGCTCCAATCGCAGAAGGAGATTGCCGAAAATGTAATGATCGTGGATTTAGTCCGAAATGATTTGACACGAAGTGCCCTCCCCGGAACAGTTGAAGCCACACGTTTGTTTGAAATCCAATCTTTTAAACAGGTACATCAGATGATATCTACCATCACCTGTACTCAAGATCCAAAGGTGCCCAATATGGACGTATTTAGACATACATTTCCTGCGGGTTCCATGACAGGGGCTCCCAAGATTGCTGCTATGCGCATTTGCGATCAGATTGAAGATTCCAAAAGAGGTGTATATGCGGGTTCCATAGGCTATTTTGATACCTTACATGACGAATTTGATTTTAATGTCGTGATCCGCTCTCTCCTTTACAATCAGCAGGAACATTACCTCTCTTTTCATACAGGCGGGGCGGTTACCAACCAAGCATTAGCAGAACAAGAATATCAGGAGTGTCTACTGAAAGCCTCAGCTCTTCTATATGCATTGGATACGGTGGTACAATGATAAAACTATACTAATTTTATAGAGAATATTTTTTGCTTCAACTATTTTTTCGACCTTTGTGCTGTTGAAAATGCAGATTCCTTATATTGATATACATACACATCGGCCCAATGCTATAGAGGATGGCTCCTGTCTATCTATTGTAAATGTAGCATTGAACCATAATGAGACTATCATTAAGGGAGACTGCTCGATTGGGTTACATCCATGGTATATCAACAACAATACAGAAAAAGCATTGGAATTGATGCGTATAATGATAGAGGAAACAAATGTTTTAGCAGTAGGTGAATGTGGTCTAGACAAAAATAGTGACGTACCCTTCGCGGAACAACAAGCAGTTTTTGACCAACAGATTCTATTGGCCATAGCTTTTCAGAAACCGCTGATTATTCATTGTGTTCGTGCTTTTCAGGAGATTCAGGCTTCTTTGGCGAAAGAAAAATTTCAACTTCCGGTTATCTTTCATGGTTATCGCAAGAATTGGACCTTAGCCAAACAGCTCATTGATAAAGGGTACTTCCTTTCAATCGGTGTCCATTGTTTGGATGGCAGCCAGGATCAAGTCGTGAAAAATATTCCCCTTGCACATCTATTTTTGGAAACAGATACCGATATAGCAACGGAAATTGCTAGCCTATATCAATATGTCGCTCAAGTCCGATCTATTCCAGTAGAGATGTTAAAGCAGGCATTATATCATAATTATAAGATTGTATTAAAAAAATGAAAGATTTAAGTTGGCTGTCACGCACTGAGGCATTGGTGGGTAGGACAGCTTTGGAAAAATTAGCGGATTCACACGTAATGGTTCTGGGCCTGGGTGGTGTAGGTTCCTTTGCGGCCGAATTTATATGTCGTGCAGGGGTTGGTAAAATGACCATTATAGATGGTGATACAGTAGACCCATCTAACAGAAATAGACAACTCCCAGCTCTTGCAACGAACCACGGTGAAGCGAAGGCTGAAATCATGAGACAGCGTCTTTTAGCTATCAATCCAGAATTAGAGTTGACCGTGATCCAGGACTTTATTATCCCTGAAAAAATACCAGCATTATTGGACATGAAGCCTGACTATTGTGTGGAAGCCATCGATAGTATCACTCCAAAGCTATTCTTCATCAGACTGGCACTCGATGCAAAAATGCCATTTGTAAGTTCAATGGGTGCGGGCGGTAAAGTTGATCCAACTAAAATTGAGATTGCCGATATTAGTAAATCCTATAACTGCAAGCTAGCCCAGCACATCCGCAAAAAATTGCGTAAACATGGTATCCGTGACGGTGTTAAAGTTGCCTTCTCAACTGAATTGCCAGACAAAAAATCCTTGCTGTATACCGATGGAAGTAATTTCAAGAAATCAGCTTATGGAACAATGTCCTATCTACCGGCAGCTTTTGGAGGTGCGATTGCTTCAGTGGCTATTCGGGATTTGATGGAAAATACCTAAATTAGTGCTAAATAAACATATGCATAAATTATAAGAGCTACTCGCCTATAGGTTTGTAGCTCTTATTTTGTTATGGATACGAGTGAGCTATCGACTCGTTATTCCTTTCATATCAAGACCTTTTGGTTTAATATGTTCCAATCTTTTCTTTAACGAATCCAATTGTGATTTTTCAATATTTCCAGTGACTATAATTGTTCCCTCCTTTACTTGAGCTGTAATCGTCGGAAAATCCTTTAAAACCCGATTGACATCTCTGGTTAAAGTCGAATCCACCGCCCCCTCAACTATTTCATGATATTTTTCGCGTGCGTCTTCCGGTTCCGGAAGATTGACCATAATATTGTTATGGATAGATTTGATACTTTCACCACCGGCCAATTTTGTTTTCTCTTCAATAACCTGTTTCAATGAATCTGATCCTAATTGTCCGTTCAAGGTAACATTACCCGCTTCTACATCCACTGCTATGCCTTGGTTATCTGCTAAAGCTTCTTCAATTTTAGACTTTAACTTATCATCGGATTCTGGTGACCGGCATGAGTGAACAAAAGGTAAAACACCTAATGAAAATATCAAAAGTAAGTTGTTTAATTTCATCGCATCGTTTTATTTTCGTTCATAGTAAAAACAGTTAGATTGAGATATTGTTTAGCTTTCCTGTATTTTGGTGATTAATAGACTCCTGTAATTATCTGATTTAGTTTGTTAAATAGAAAGCTATCTCCTATTTTTTTACTCAGAAGCAGCTGACCTATAGGTGATACCGGTGAAATTGCAAAGACATTCATATCGCCTATTTTTAATGCACCGATACTAGTTGCAATAAAGTAGAGCCCTACATTTGTCTTGACAAGGCTGCCCAGTTTGACAAAGTCTGTCGCGTCTGCTATTGTTGTCGCAATATTGGTCAGTTGTAACAGGTCTTTATTCGCTTCCAGAAGTTGTCCCTGGTAGCGATTTATATCTTGTTGGATCATCTCGCGGGAAGTTTCATATTTGTCACCAGCGCTACTTTTTGTATCGTCATTACTGGAATCTCTAGCGGTTTCCAGAGCAGATTCAATCATCGCGATCCGATCATTTGTCCGTGCGATGGAAACTTCTAAAACCATCTTTTTTATATCAAAATAGCTATTTGTCATTCTGAAAAATAAGAAATATGTTTTATTCAAAAAAAAATAAAAACAATAGGCTTAAGTTCAGTAGTATAGAAAAAATCAAGCTATAAAAAACATGAGCGGTATTGCAATAAAGTAAAAAATTACTACATTTGTGCACTGAAACACGGAAAGGTGTCAGAGTGGTCGAATGAGCAGTCCTGGAAAGACTGTATACGGGATGACTGTATCGAGGGTTCGAATCCCTCCCTTTCCGCAAAATAAAGAGTAACTGTAAAAAGTTGCTCTTTTTTGTTTTGTAGAAACTCCCCTTCTTTATTTTAGGAAAAATTTGATAAAGTACACATACACATTTTTTTGATTTTATAATGTAAGCTTTTGTCTACTGTTTTGATATCTTACTATCTTAATGCAAATAATTTAATCGTTGTTTCACAATAAAAACAATTTAATACGTTATCTTTATTAGTAGCGTAAATCGCATTTATCACATAAAAATTTATAATAGAAAAAATGGGAAAATTTGTAGTGAAAACAAGAAAAGATGGCGAATTCCAGTTTAATTTAAAAGCTGGAAATGGTCAGGTTATTTTGGACAGTGAAGGGTATAAAACAAAGGCGAACTGTTTAAATGGTATTGAATCTGTAAAACGGAATGCGCAGGATAACGATAAGTTCGAAAGAAAGATTTCAACGAATGGAAAACATTATTTCAACCTGAAAGCGACCAACGGCCAAGTTATCGGAACAAGCGAAATGTATGAAAGTGCGAGTGGAATGGAAAACGGTATTGAATCTGTAAAATCAAACGCACCAGATGCAACGATCGAAGATCTTGATTAGCAAATAAAAATGATTTGTATAATCAAGCGCAAGTAAAGCCCGATATTATATGTTGGGCCTTACTTATATAAGAAGATGGTAGTTTCCGTTTTCAAAAAGCAATAACACTTTTACAAATACCGATCCCCCTCTGCTATTTCTAAATCATTAATACTCGCGTACCGTTTTCTCATCAGACCATTTTCATCAAACTCCCAGTTCTCATTTCCATAGGCTCTAAACCATCTTCCATCTTTGTTTCTGTATTCATACTCAAATCGGACAGCAATTCTATTTTCGGTATGAGACCAATACTCTTTTTTCAATTTATAATCAAGTTCATTCGCCCATTTTGTCGTTAGAAACTGGACAATCTCTTCCCTCCCATTGATAAATAGATGCCGATTTCGCCATTCGCTGTCTATTGTATAAGCCATGGACACCCGTTCAGGGTTCTGGGAGTTCCATGCATCTTCAGCCATCTGGATTTTTTGTTTTGCCGTTTCCAATGTAAAAGGTGGCAATGGATGTTTCTGTTCCATAAATTTTAAATAATATGATTAACAATTTCTTTTGATTTTAGAACAAGTTCATTTGATCTAAAAAGCCGACTTTCAATAATAGCGCTTTCAAACAATAGATAGATATGCGTAGCCAATAAGCCCTCACCTAGTATTTGTGTGAAAAAATTCCTCAGATCATTTTTGTGAGACTGTATGACAGAAAGAATTGCACTTTGATTTTTTGAGAGTTCAGAAAGAATATTTAGGAAACTACAACCTCTAAAATTCTCTTTATTATTCATATGAATAATAAAATCAAATGCAGCCAATATGGATTGTTTATGGCTGACTGAGTCCGGTGTATATGCGCGGAGCTCCGAAAACCAAAAGGTATGTCTGGAGGTCAAAAAAGCGATGCAAAGATCATCTTTGGATTTAAAATGCTGATAAAAACTAGCTTTGGCAACCTTTGCCTCACTTATGATCTGATTTATCCCCGTGCTGTTATATCCCTGTTGATGGAATAATAAGGAGGCTGTATTTAAAACTCTCTCTCTTGGGTTATCCATTTCTTTAAAATTTTGTAAAACAAAAATAGAAAACAACTATCAAACAGACAAGTCTGTCTGTTTGATAGTTGTTTTAAATAGACGCATAAAAGATACCAGTCATGAAACAATAATAGATGTAATTTGTGTTATATTCAGTTGGTTATGGTTGTTTTTTGGAAGTTGTCGCTGTATATAAAATTAGTTGTAAAGAATTTTTTATCACCATTCTCAAAAACTTAATGTGCATTAAGTTTACTACTTAATCTAGATTATTCTTTAAAAGAGTGGCCTTATCTAATTTTATCAGTGAGAAAAATAGGTTGTTAATGTGGCCTATTGAGATTATCAAAAAAATAAAAAAACAACGTTATGACAAGTTTTCCAATTCGTGATCAAAAGAAGGATCATTTGATCACTCCAGAAAATGCGGCTCTAGTCATTATTGATTATCAGCCAGTACAGGTTAATTCGATTGCCTCTATGGATAGGCAACTCCTTATCAACAATATTGTTGGGTTGGCCAAGATGGCAAAGCTCTATAATCTTCCTATCATCCTTTCTACTGTCAATGTGAAAACTGGTTTGAACTTTGAAACAATTCCCCAATTACGGAAGGAGCTTAAAGGAATACCTTCCTATGATCGAACAACAATAAATGCTTGGGAAGATGTAGAATTTTTAAAGGCTGTTAAAGAAACAAAACGGTCTAAACTCATTATGACTGCCTTATGGACTGAAGCCTGCCTTTCTTTCCCTTCTTTGGATGCACTACAAGAAGGATTTGAAGTTTATCCAGTCGTTGATGCTGTCGGGGGTACTTCTATAGTAGCACATGATGCCGCATTGCGCAGAATTGAACAAGCCGGAGGTCAGCCGGTTAGTGTTGCACAACTTTTCTGTGAATTACAACGAGATTGGGCGAGAGCGGATACTGCCCATGGCTTTATGAATCTTTTTATAGAAACTGGCGGAACTGCAGGTATTCAATTTTCTTACGACAAAGCTGAATAAATAATGGATGCAAGGTCATAAAAATAGTTAACAATCTATCCCCAGGATAATTTTTATCAACGATCATGGGGATAATTGAAGGTAGCTCAACGATTTCTGCCAATCATCAACTAACTTTATGTAAAAGAGCCTAAAAAATGAAAAAAGTATCTAACTATTTGAAGGTGATCATTTTTTACCTACTTACATTGCTCATTTTTGTTGGCTCATCTGCTATTACAAAACAGCTCCCGTCATGAGATCTGCTTTCTATAATCATTGCATCCACCCTTACTTTTGCCTTGGTTTATTGGTTCGTTCGGAATGATAAAAGTACACTTTCCAAAAATGAGCAACAGGCGGAAACGATCGCATTTATAGGCTATGTTGTGGCAATGGCAATAGGCATCGGTGTAGTTTATCTATTCTTTAAACCTTTAAAACTGAGATTGGAAAAATAGAGAATCAACTAAAAATCATCAATACTAGGAATACTGTAGCCAATAGCCCAAGAACATTTCCTGAAATTTGAATCACAAAAAACTAAATCTCCCGAAATTGTAAAATTCTGTAATTCAATTAAATTACAGAATTTCTGTTCTCATCCAAATATTGTTTTACAAAAGGCTGTTTGTAATATCTTTTTCGCGTATGGTCAAATAAGGCATTTGCTACAGCGGCAAATATCGGTGGAAACAGGGGTTCCCCCATACCCGTTGGGTTATCCTGGTTTTCCACAAAATGTACTTCGATTTTTTCTGGAGCCTCATTCATGCGGATCATCCGATAGGTATTGAAATTACTTTTCAATGGTACCCCATCCATAAATAGTTGTTCGCCATATAAAGCGTTACCTATCCCATCAATGAGTGCGCCCTCAGCCATATTAACGGCAGCGTCTTTATTGATGACAATACCACAGTCTAGGGTGGCCAGGGCTTGTTTGACATAGGGTTCATTATTCTTCATGCCTATATCTACCATTGCAGCAGCATAGGTATTATGGCAATAATAAGCCGCCATCCCTCTTCCAGTTCCAGCTGGCCTTGCTAAGATTGCCGTTTTGTCCTTTAACAATTGGATTACGCCTGCATAGCGGTCAGCATCATAGTCATTGCGCTGTCCGACAGGTTTTTCTTTTGCCCGTTTGAGCAATTCCAACCTGAAATCTAAGGGGTCCTTCTTCATTTCAAAGGCCAGTTCATCCAAAAATGACTGTTCAGCACTGGCGATAAAGTTGGATCGCGGTGCGCGAAAAGCTCCTATTGTAATCGCTGAAGGTATTGCCCAGGCTTCAGCAAGGTAATTGTCTATCGCTCCAGCTGGAAATCTATTTTCGTGCAGTGGAGTTTCGGGGATACCACCCGCTTTGATATGAAAACCAATTAATTGATTGTTTTCATCTAACGCAGCCCTATAGGTCGCGCTGTAACTTGGCCGGTAAATGCCGTAGGTCGCCTCATCCTCGCGTGTATACATCAACTTGACCGGAGCTTTAATCTTTTGGGAAATAACTGCGGCCTCGACCACATGGTGTCCGTAGGCCCGTAATCCAAAACCACCACCCATTCGAGCTAGATTAATTTTTATTTTCTCTTTTGGTAAGCCCAGTCGAGCAGACAAGGTTGTGGTAATAAATTCGGGTGCTTGTATGGGGGCATATAATTCAGCATGATCTGCCCCGACATCAGCAAAACAGCTTACCGGTTCCATCGTATTGTGTACTAGGAAAGGCGCTGTATAGGTACGTTCAATAATGCGTGCAGCGTTTTTAAAAGCCGACTCAGGATTACCATCTCGACGTTTCACCTCCGCTGGTCCTGTGGAATAATGGTCCATATCTGCATAATGTCGCGCTGTGCTTTCCAAAAAATCAGGTTTTCCATTTTGCGCATTGCCTGTCGGGCCGCTCAGTTGCAAGATCAATTTTTTCTTCGCCTGCATTACCTCCCAAGTAGTGTTTCCAACGATGACAGCGACATGCTCATAAGTAAATACATCGAATCCGTTTTTCTTATAATCCTTGAGCAAAGGCTCCATGATAAATACATCTTTTATTCCCGGCATTTGACGAACGGCTTTATCATCTATGGTTGTAATTTCTCTGCCGAAACTTGAAGGATGGACAATCATAGCGATTAGCATCCCCTCTTTTTTATAATCGCTTGTAAATAATGGTTTCCCGGTCACAATATTGTCGATTTCAACATTGTGTTTGGATGAACCAATAATTTTGAAATCGGCAATCGCTTTAAGTTTCACATTTTTTGGCAGCGGTATCAGGGCAGCCGCAGAAGCAAGTTCGCCATAGGACAGCTTGCGGTTGCTTTTTTTATGATACAGGGTACCCGCATCAGTCGTTATTTCATCAGCTGAAACAGCCCAGTGTTGTGCGGCAGCAAGGATCAGCATTTGTCGTGCGGTAGCTCCAGCAGTACGCAACACGGGCCATGCTCTACGGATGGATTGGCTGCCTCCAGTAAACTGACGTTCAAAGCGTTCCGGGAAAAAGTCCGCTTGTTCAACCTGCACAAGGTCCCAACTGACGTCTAATTCTTCTGCCAAAATCATCGGCAACGAAGTTTTGACGTTTTGCCCAAACTCTGGATTGGGATTAAAAAGTGTCACTTTCCCATCCGGATGGATCTTAATATAACTGTTTAATGTAAAGTGTTCCGATTCGGCCGGACTGTTTTCAGCAGCTGCCGTAATCGCCCCAGGCCAGCTAAACTGCAAAATCATTCCACCTCCAGCCAACAAAGCGGCCTTCAAAAAAGATCTCCTATCTATTGTTGTTTTCTCTACTTTCATCGTTCATTTTTCAAATTTGATCCATCCAACCCTTGTTGCTTTGGTGCATAAGCACCAGTAGTCAACCAGGTGATCCATGCCTCTTTAAATTTGGCATGACTTATAGGCGGCAATGTCCTGCCCTCGCCGGGGTTCCAACCCCACTTGACCAGACCATCATCGGCATGTGCAATCAATGCTTTGAGATCTTTGTTCCCATTTTGTTTCGGATCCACCAATTGCTTTGCAAGTTCATGCGCACTACGTCCTTGGAACACCATTTTCATTGTAGCTGATGGTAGATGCCATTCCGGATTTCCTGGGGGTGTTTTTAAACCCGCTGTATTTTCGGTCTGATGACAGTTTGTACATTTCATCGCTAATATGCCCTTACCATCAGTACCACGTTTGGGAAACATGGCATGGAGCCTGTTATCATCGCCTTGCAACGGGATATCACCGCTGGGATGGCAATTCATGCAACGGGGACTCTGTAATACCGCGTATACTTTTTTAAAGGCGTTGACAGATTTGACACTATCTTTTTTCACAGTGGCATATATTTCTTCATGTGTAGTATAGTTGGTTTCATCCGAGAAAGCTGAGACGATTCCAATTAAAAACAGTGCTATAACAATCAGTGTTACAGTGAATCTGAGCTTTATTAGCTGTTTTTTTTCTTTATATAGTTCCATGGATATGCTTATTCTTTAGCCCTTTTGATTCTGGAGTTCCGCAGCATGATGAATAGCTTTACGAATACGTGAATAAGTCCCGCAACGACAGATATTTCCGGTCATTGCATCGTCGATATCTTGGTCTGTAGGATCTGGACGTTCGCGTAGCAGTACGGCGGCAGACATAATCTGTCCGGCATGGCAATAACCACATTGTGGTACATCAACATCTTTCCATGCAAGTTGCAACGGGTGGTCACCATGTTCTGACAAGCCTTCAATAGTGATGACTTCTTTACCTATTGCACGTTTCATCTTAGTCACACAAGAACGTACAGCTTCCCCATCGAGGTGAACGACACAGGCACCACATTGTGCAACTCCGCAACCATATTTTGTACCTGTCAATCCCACATGATCTCTTAGGAACCACAATAAAGGCATTTCGCTATCTACGTCTACCGTATATTTCTTTTTATTGATTCGTATGCTGTTCATAATTGTTTATTCTTAGTTACCCCACGATGGAATCCATATATAAAAATAGGTATTTGACTAATATGTAGGATAAATTATTACTGAAATAGGTAATATTGGTAACAAATTCCGTAATTGGGGTTAGCGGTCAATATACTATCCGTGGGATAGGAAAGTGATATTTTCCTGATCAAACTAAATTACGTAACTTCAATAAAATTGATTGACAGATAGCAATACCAATGGTTTCCAATGATACTATATCCCCTAAATTAAATGGCCTTGTACTTATAGGCGGCAGAAGTCAGCGTATGGGAAGCCCGAAAGAAAAGATCCAATGGCATGGTAAGGAACAACGCTATTATCTGCTCGATCTGCTGCAGCCTTACTGTGAAACTGTTTATATTTCCTGTCGTGCGGAACAAGCTAGAGAGATGGCAGATAGTCTTGAATTGGAGCAAAGCTATAAGCTGCTGCCCGATAACTACCCGAATATTGGCCCTATAGGTGGTATACTAACGGCATTGGATCTGCTGCCTGAGCAGGCTTGGCTCGTTCTTGCTTGTGATTTACCACTAATAGACAGCGCAGCTATCGCTTATTTGATCCAACACCGCGATCCACTAAAAATTGCGACAGCATTCACCAATCCACAACATATGCTCCCCGAACCCTTATTTGCTATTTGGGAGCCGAGCAGCTACCCTATCCTCAAACAACAGATCGCTCAAAATAGACTATCCCCACGCCAGGTATTGATCCAGCAGCAGGTCGCGCTGATTGATTCTGCTGATGCTAGAACGCTTATCAACGTTAATACCGTTGCCGAGGTCAGCAGGGTGAAAGCGATTATTGCGGACAAACCTCAGGGCCTTTGAAGCGCACCGCGGTAAAGCATTTCATCCACTTTTTTATACACCTCAGAATCATGTTTTTTGATCTTGATCTTCACATATTTGGAAGCCGGCATATTGCTTTCCTTTACCACATTGTTGACCGATATCAGCACATTTGTTTCGGGGAAATAGGTGACTGTATTCTTTTCAGGAATTGCATAGGATACAATCAAAAACAAAGGTGCTACGCGTTCTATCCCATCATCATAGTTATAGAGATCCACTTTGTCTCCAGCTTTAAAACCTGCTTTGGCTATATCCTTTTGGTTCATAAAAATCACACGCCGCTCATTTTTGATACCCCGATAGCGATCGTCCAGTCCATAGATGGTGGTATTAAATTGATCATGCGTACGTGTTGTCGCCATCATATATTCGTCTTCCTCCAGGTGGTTTTCAGGTATTTCGGTTCGTGTAAAGGGGGCTAAACCACCAAGTTGCTGTGCAAAAAACTGCGAATCCCGAGCTTCATTGGGTAAATAGAAGCCGTCTTTCTGCCGTACCCTGACATTATAGTTTTCAAAACCGGGGATACAGTTTTCAATTGCATCACGCACCGCATCATAACTATCGTGATAACGCTGCCAGTCGACCACAGACCGATTGCCCAATGTAGCCATCGCCATACGGCATACAATCTGTGTTTCATTGATCAGATTTTTAGATACTGCATCCAGCACACCTTTCGAGGACTGTACCACGCCCATGGAATTCTCGGTACTGACGATCTGTACCTCCCCATTGACAATATCCTTGTCACTACGACCATAAGTAGGCAAAATCAGTGCTTCTTTGCCATGAATCAGATGGCCACGGTTTAATTTTGTAGACACGCAGACCAATAGGTTAAGCTTGCGCAATGCATGCGCTGTAAATGTTGTGTCGCGCGTCGCTGACAGAAAATTTCCACCCATACAGAACAGAAATTTAATCTTTTCAGCATGCATGGCTTTAATGGCACGCACCACGTCGTAGCCATGTTCGCGCGGGGGTTCAAATCCAAAATACCGCTGCAACCTGTCCAACTGTTCATTCGTAGGTTTCTCGTCAATAAGCATGGTACGGTTGCCTTGTACATTACTGTGGCCACGGACTGGACAGACACCACCCCCTTTAATACCGATGCTCCCTTTTAGCAGCAAGATATTCAGGATCTCGCGGATCATGTCCACGCCATTGGGTTGCTGCGTCAAACCCATCCCCCAGCAGAAAATAATTTTGTCCTTAAAGGCCATCATTTCAGCAGCTTGCTGGATATCAGCCAGAGCAACTCCACTCTGTTGGCTTAGGTGTTCAAGATCGTATCTGGAAGTATCAAATTGTTCTCGAAAGGCTTCATAACCCGTTGTTTTACTTTTGATAAAGTCGGCATGAAGTACTTTCCCGGGGTTTTTATGCTCCAGGTCCAGTATAATAAGCTCCAGTGCTTTTAAGAGAGCCATATCACCATTGATCTTCACAGGTAAGTAGAGATCAGCCAAACTTACGCCCTTACCGATGATTCCATTGATCTGTTGTGGGTTATGGAATCCCATCAAACCTGCTTCCGGCAAAGGGTTAATGGCAATAATTTTGGTACCATTTTTTTTGCCTTTTCTAGCGCACTCATCATACGTGGGGCGTTAGTACCTGGATTATGGCCAATGATAACAATCAATTCACTTTCATAAAAGTCAGCAAGTGTGACAGTTCCCTTTCCTATGCCTATTGTAGGACGCAATGCCGAACCCGAAGTTTCATGGCACATGTTGGAACAATCGGGCATATTATTGGTACCAAATTCTTTGGCAAATAACTGATAGAGAAAAGAAGCCTCATTGCTAGTACGGCCTGAGGTATAAAAAGCGGCTTCGTGCGGGGATGTCAATGTATGAAGTTGTGCTGCAATTTTTTGAAAAGCAGCCTCCCAGCTGATTGGTTCATAATGCGTTCCGCCGGGGGCTAGATACATCGGATCTGTCAGGCGCCCCATTTTGCCAATCTCATAGTCGCTGAGTTGCGAAAGATCATAGATCGAATTATTTTTAAAGAACTCCGGAGTCACCCTTTTTGTGGTTGCTTCTTCTGCTAAGGCTTTTGCGCCGTTTTCGCAGTATTCACCTACAGGGGAACGTTCATCGTCTGGATCAGGCCAGGCGCAGCTAGGGCAGTCAAATCCCCCAACCTGATTCATTTTGAATAGCGCTTTGGTTCCTCGAACGAGTGTCTTTTCTTCAATAAGATCTGCAAAGGCTGCTAATACCGCCGGGATACCCGCTGCTGATTTTTCCACGGGTGTCAACTTGATGTCGAGGAGCTTATAGGGATTTTCCGCCTGTGGCTCAGCCTTAATTTCTTGTTCCAGTTTTTGCTTTTTGTTGTTATCTTCCATGATGATTGGCTATTTGGCATACCTAATATTTTTTATTAGGAGGTCAGCATTTGAGATTCGGATTCGGAAAATTGTCACTCTGATCCTCCACAGTATTGTCAATACAGGCAAAATCTTTTTCAACAAGCAATTTCACCTTTCCCGATTGTCCCTCGAAGCCTATCCGATCCGTCTGGACCAATTCCTTGATCATGACAGCAGATAGGCCAATAGTAATTTTATGATCAACAAAAGAGGCGACGAGTGCTTCTGTATCTGTCTGTACAATGCTGTAATTTAGAGGTTGTTGGATAAATTCAGTGCGACCAAATACTTCACCTTCGGTACCTAACCGATTAATTTCAGACATGGTCAATCGTAGTCTAACCGTATTATCCTTGATCCTTATTTTCATCTTTTATCTATTTATCAATTTACTGTCCGATATTATCATTCTTTGTAAATATACATAGGCTCAAACAATATTAGCCTTATATTACCAACCCTTCATACGATTAACCCTTCAATCTCAATATTGTTTCCAAGGTGATAAATATTGAATCTGTGATCTCGCAAAAAGCCCAATAAGGTAATGTCAAATTCTTTGGCCAATTCTATCGCCAGGCTTGAAGGGGCACCGATTGCTGCAATGATGGAGATGCCTGCCATAGCAGCTTTCTGCACAAGCTCAAAACTAGCGCGGCCACTCAGCAGTAGTAATTGTCGCTGTAGTGGTAATAAATCAGCCATTAGTGCGTGGCCAATGAGCTTATCGAGTGCATTATGGCGGCCTACATCCTCGCGTAGCGCGATAAGCTGTCCTTGGAGATCAAATAGCCCCGCGGCGTGTATACCACCGGTTGCTGAGAAATTACCCTGCGCAGCGTGAAGTCGATCAGGTAAAGCATAGAGCATATCGCAGCTCAAAACGCGACATTCGGGAACAAGGTCTCTAAAAATGCTAACGGTTTTAATTGCAGCGATCGAACCTTTTCCGCAGACGCCACAACTGGAGGTCGTGTAAAAATTCCTATCCAGGGCGGTTGTTTCTGGTGCAACCCCATTGCTTAGTTCAACAACAATAATATTATGGCTATTTCTTGTACATAGCACATCTACATGATCCACCGATTTGATCTGACTGGCTTCAGAAATAAGGCCTTCAGTAAAGAGAAATCCAGTTGCGAGCTCAGCATCATTGCCCGGAGTACGCATGGTGACGGAGATGTTTTTATTGGCTGCACTCCCGTCAACTGTTGTTCGTATCTGAATTTCCAAAGGTTCCTCAACCGAAATGCAATCCGTTATCCATTCCTGCGAACGATTAGTTACTTTAACGAGGTCAATGTGTTTTATTGATGTGTGATGTTGTAATGCCTTGGATTTCATAAAACGGGTTCAACGAGCTTAAAGTGCGGTATTTTAAAACTTCTGTATAAGCAAAGGAAGCCTACTATCATCGGCTTCCTTTTTATGGTTTATTTTGTCATGCAGTATTGCTTATTTTATGATTTCGTAGGATAAGCACACGTGCATCAAACTGTCAGATCAATCGGCAATGTATAGATCCGTTTTCCAGTCACGGCATAAATGGCATTGCAGAGCGCTGGTGTAAACGGTGGTACCGGTGGCTCACCCACACCAGTCGGTTTGGCGTCACTGTCTAGAATATGGACATGGATTTGCTTAGGCGAATCAGGCATCCGAATGATCTGATAACCGTCAAAGTTACCCTGTTCTACTTGGCCATCTTTTACAGTGATTGTACTTTTGAGTGCCAGACTGGCTGAAAATTGTGCTCCACCTTCAAATTGTGATTTGATCCGGTCTACATTGACAGCAAGACCACAATCGACGGCATAATATACATTGGGGATGCTGATTTTTTTGTCTTGATCCACTCGCACCTCCACCACACAGGCGACATAGGTTAGAAAGCTTTTGTGTGCTGCAAAACCCAGTGCACTTCCCGCGGGCATTGTTTTACCCCAGCTCGATTCCTTGGCGACCCGTTCGATCACCTTTTTCATCCGCCCTGTATCCCAAGGGTAGTCGGCGATCTTTTCCCCATAGTTGGGATAAGTCGTTTTGATCAGCTCCTGTTCAAAAGTAATATGACGGTCTTCTCCAAGCAGTTCCAATGCATTGGCAACGGGGTCTATACCCCGGGCTTCGGCGATTTCATCGAGCATGGTTGCAGCTGCAAATACCTGCGGGATATTGCGTACTGATCTCAGCCAGCCGATTCGAAGGTGTGCTTTGGCATCATGTGTGGCAATATTGATGGCCGGAACATTGTAGGGGAAATCCGAAGCTCCCAGCATCAGTTCCCCATCACTGGGTTGTACCACAGCTTGATCTTCGGTCGCAGAGATAGACGGATTGGCGATATGGTGGGCCCAGCCGCTTAATTTATTTTGGCTGTCGATGGTTGCTACAATACGTTGCACACTCATCGCATGGTAGTAATCATGACGGATATCATCTTCTCTCGTCCACTGCACCTTGATCGGGAGACCCGACTCTTTGGCTAGGATAGCCGCTTCCAGAATAAAATCGGGTTTCGACTTCCGGCCGAATCCGCCGCCCAGCAACGTTACATTCATTTTTACTTTTTCCACAGCAATCCCCAACTCCTTGGCTACAGCATCACGTGCGCCCTGTGGGTTTTGGGTACAAGCCCATATTTCACAACTCCCATTTTTTACCATGGCCAGGGCACAGGGTGGTTCTATGGTAGCGTGCGCCAGGTATGGCGCGATATAGGTGTGTTCAATCACTTTTTTAGCATTGGCCTTGGCAGCATTGAAATCACCCCGTTTGCGACGTATTGTACCTTCTTGCGCGACCACCTGTTTGAGTTCTTCGATCTGTTTGGCGGAGTCGTAGCCTGCATTGGGCCCGAGTTCCCATTGGACTTCCAACAGATCTCGAGCCTTGATCGCCGCCCAGGTATTCTCGGCGATCACCGCTACCCCACTGAGTGGTCTGGATAAGGTTGCCGGTAAGCCAGCACCTTTGATCGTAATCACTTTTATGACACCGGGGACGGCCAACGCTTTACTATCGTTGACAGATTTTACAGTACCGCCAACAACAGGACAGCGTTTGATCACCGCGATTTTCATCCCGTCGGCAATCGCATCAATCCCAAAAACGGCCTTACCTGTGACGATATTGTGCAGGTCAATGATGGGCGTTTCCTTGCCTATCATATTAAAATACTGCCTATCTTTTAGTTTGATTTCATTTACTTTTGGAATAGGCAAGGATAGCGCAGTTTGTACAAGATCGCCAAAATCCTTCTTCTTACTCGATCCACGTTGGATGACCTGTCCATTTTTGGTGTCTAATTCAGCGATGCCCACCTGCCATTCTTTGGCTGCGGCCTGTAACAGCAGCAACCGTGCGATGGCACCGGCCTCCCGCATGGGTTTATAAAACATGCGTACTGAAAATGAACCATCGGTGTTCTGGTTTCCATATTTCTTTTCATCCCCCTCGGCTTGTACAATTTCTACCTTACTCCAGTCTGCCCCGAGTTCATCGGCGACGATAAGTGGTAGTGAGGTGCGGATTCCCTGTCCCATCTCCGAACGGTGTGCGACAATGGTTACTTTGCCATCCGAGGCAATGCTCAAATAAACATGAGGTGCCACAGTGGCCACCTTTTTGCCTTTATCGTCACAGCTGAAAAAGCTGACCCCGAGTACCAATCCTCCGGTTAACAGCCCACTGGCTTTTAAAAAGTCTCTCCGGGAAACACTAAAAATCTCCGAGTCTACCCTTTCGGACTTTCTTTCTTGAAAAGGAGCTAATATTTTCATGCGATCTCTACTTTTTTGGTGAAGGCTTAGCCGGTTGTGACCGGAGTGCCGGCCGCATCCATGATGGCTGCTTTGATTCTGTTATAGGTGCCACAGCGACAGAGATTGCCCTGCATGGCCTGCTCAATCTCCTGTTCCGAGGGTTTTGCATTTTTTTTCAATAATGCCGCAGCATTCATAATCTGTCCCGTTTGACAGTAGCCACATTGGGGGACTATATGTTTTTCCCAGGCCTCTTGTACCAGATGGTCGCCCTTTTCAGACAGTCCTTCGATAGTTGTCACCTTGCCATCGCCTATGGCAGAAATAGGAAATGAACAGGATCGGATTGCTGTATCATTGAGGTGCACGGTACAGGCACCGCAAAGGGCTTTGCCACAGCCAAATTTGGTCCCCTTTAGACCTATGATATCACGGAGCACCCAGAGCAAAGGCATATCGTCCAACACATCAATATCGTGCTTTTTACCGTTTACCAGAATTGAATATTTTGCCATAATCGTTATTTTTTTCTTGTCCTTACAAGTTTTTATTTAATCGGTTTAATGGTTTTATTTCTTGTCGTTGTATACGATAAGTTTTTACTTATGTATTCGCTTTCAACCTATTCACTACTGCAAAATCTTATTTAAATTAATCAAATAATTATACATTTTACAGATGTTTTTACCATTATTACAGTTTTCGTGTTTTTTACCGTGTAAATCGTTAAATTTGATCAACGGAATTGTAATAAGAAAGCTGTTCAATTTAATCATTATATCCACGTTCAAACCGTCTTGCCCATAATTGCATGAAAGAGATCAAAGACATTGTTTTAGCTGCGCGTGTAGCCGCTTCCGAAGATAACGCTATGGTACTTGCCACGGTCGTCAAGGTGGAGGGATCTTCATATCGTAGGCCGGGCGCCCGTATGTTGGTGACTGAAGATGGCCAGATGACTGGTGCTATTAGTGGTGGCTGCTTGGAGGGTGATGCGTTAAAAAAAGCACTGTTGGCCATTCATCAGCGAAAAAATAGGCTTGTCAGTTACGATACCAATACAGAAGAAGGTTCAGCAATCGGACTGCAGCTTGGATGTAACGGTATTGTCCATATTCTTTTCGAATATATTGATCTACAGCAGGCCGATCATCCAATTATATGGCTGGAAAGCTTATTGCAACAGCGACAAGAAGCCCTATTGATTACCCAGTTTTCAATTGACCGACAAGTAGAACAAGGCGGAACCCGGCTGCTTGTTGTCGGGTTAACAGATGAAATACCGCATGAAGATACGCAATCGCCGGAACTGAAGGAGCACATCAGGCTAGCCAAAACAAAACGGCAGTCTGTGCTGGCTTCCTTTGAGGAAGCCGGAAAAAATAAGGAAGTGCTTATT
Source organism: Sphingobacterium sp. GW821-FHT03E03 (assembly GCF_059420745.1). Taxonomy (NCBI): domain Bacteria; kingdom Pseudomonadati; phylum Bacteroidota; class Sphingobacteriia; order Sphingobacteriales; family Sphingobacteriaceae; genus Sphingobacterium; species Sphingobacterium sp. GW821-FHT03E03. Next base: position 16,043 of record NZ_JBWKUH010000006.1, on the reverse strand, counting down.
GAATACCTCGCTCCTGCCACACACCTGGTCGTTGCCGGTGCGGGCAATGATACACAACCTGTTGTGGAAACGGCTAAATTATTGGGGTGGGAAATTACCGTGCTGGATGGACGGGCCAGTCATGCCACGACGGGGCGATTTTCGAAAGCCGACCGCGTTATTATTGGCCCGGCAGACGAGGTCATAAAAAAAATAAGTATAGATCCCTGGACCGTTTTTGTACTAATGACGCATAATTATCACTATGACCTCACACTACTTAAAGAGCTGATCCACACACCGACCAGCTACATCGGTTCGTTGGGGCCGAAAACCAAATTGCTCCGCATGTTTGATGATCTGGAGCAAGTTGGAATCGAACTCAGCGCAGTACAGCAAAAGATTGTTTATGGCCCTGTCGGTCTTGATATCGGAGCCGAAACATCAGACGAAATTGCAATTGCTGTTATCGCTGAGATCAAGGCTGTTTTAAGCGGTCGATCAGGTGGCTCTCTTAAGTTTCTTGCAACAAAAATACATGCCGAAAATCCACTAATACGTTAAATACCATGCTCAAGGATACATTTGGTCGCATACACAACTATCTACGGATATCGCTTACCGATAACTGCAATCTGCGCTGCTTTTATTGTATGCCGGAGGAAGAATATAATTTTACACCCCATGGTCAGCTGATGCAGGTCGACGAGATCGAACTACTTGCCAAATTGTTTGTGGATCAGGGCATCAGCAAGATCCGTCTAACAGGGGGCGAACCGTTGGTGCGGAAGGATGCTCCGGCTATTATTGAGCGTTTATCCCAGCTTCCAGTTGAACTTCATATGACCAGTAATGGCATCCGGATTGACGATATGTTGCCCCAGCTTGTGGCGGCGAATTTCAAAAGCATCAATATCAGTCTGGATACCTTACGATCCGAACGTTTTTTTCAGATCACCCGGAGAGATTACTTTGACCGTGTGCGTGCCAATATTGATCTGCTCCTGCAGCATGGAATCTGCACCAAGATCAATATGGTTGTCATGAAAGGTGTCAACGATGATGAAATTCTCGATTTTGTCGCCTTAACCAAAAATAATCCTATAGAGATCCGTTTTATCGAATTTATGCCGTTCAGCGGAAACAAATGGGCCAGCAACCAAGTGTATACACAGGCTGATATCCTCCATCAAATTCATAAGGTCTATCCTACCGACCCCATTCCCGCGGGCCCTCACGATACAGCTAGAGCATTTGCGATTGCCGATCATGTAGGACGTATTGCGCTGATTAGCACCATGACAGCACCCTTCTGTGCGGGATGCAATCGGATACGGCTCACAGCGGATGGTAAACTTAAAAACTGTCTGTTTTCCCAAGGCGAAACAGATCTGTTGACAACTTTGCGGGCTGGTGGCGAAGTGTTGCCTTTGATCCAGGAAAATATACGGTCCAAGTCCAAGGAACTTGGTGGACAGTTAATGACAAATTTTGAACAGATAGACACCGATTTTCTGAAAAATCGGAGTATGATAACGATTGGTGGATGACAAAGCAAACAGGTATAATTATATTGGCGGCGGGCAATTCTTCGCGGCTTGGTCTTCCCAAACAATTGCTTGAGTTTGAAGGTGAACCTTTGTTGAAGCGTATCAGTAGAGCTGCCATGACCGTTCCGGATGTCAGCGTAAGTGTTGTTATCGGCGCTTATCCCGATCCGATTCATGCAGCACTGCAAAATAGTAAGGTCAGTGTTGCGATCAATCCACATTGGATGGCAGGCTTATCCACTTCTATCATTGTTGGATTAAAAGATCTTTTAAAAAATCAGCCACAGGTTGACCGGTGTATTATTAGTTTATGTGATCAGCCTTTTGTGGATCAACATGTCTTCCAACAGCTAATTCAACTTGCCGATAGCAGCGGTAAGGGTATTGTCGCAACAGGTTTTTCCGGAACATGGGGGGCACCGGTTCTTTTTGATAAAAAATACTTTGATAACCTCATGCAGCTCGAAGGTCGGCAGGGAGCAAAGAAACTTGCAGAACAGCATCCCGATGATCGGATCATATTTCCTTATGAAGCAGCAAAATATGATGTGGATACCCAAGAAGATTACTTCCGCCTCCCCCATCAGTTTATTGGTGTCCAACAGGCTAGAGATATCATTCATCATTACCTGCCTCCTCCACGGGAAGAACGGCTCGCCCTTCCAGATGCATTGGGTTACATCCTATCACAAACGGTAATTGCTGCACAAGCTATTCCTGGATTTGCACAGTCTTCGATGGATGGCTATGCCCTCCGCTTTGCGGACATGGCGCTGGAACTTCCCGTTGTGGATAAGATCCCTGCAGGTACGACTACGACAAGGACACTCCATAGCGGCCAGACTATGCGCATCTATACCGGTGCACCACTGCCCTTAGGGGCTGATACGGTGGTGATGCAGGAGAAAGTAAGGCTAACTGAAACAAATACAATTCTTATACAGGACGACGCCCTAACATTAGGAGACAATGTCCGTCCCGCAGGATCCGAAGTGGAAGCCGGCAGTATCGCTATGCTCCCGGGTACGACCATGACCCCAGCTGCCATTGGTTATCTCGCCAATATCGGCTGTACCGAAGTGATGGTTTATGCCGCTCCCCTTGTACATATTATTCTCACCGGGGATGAACTTAGATCCTCGGGTACAGCGCTCGGTTATGGTCAGGTCTATGAATCCAACTCCTATCAGCTCAAAGCTGCTTTACGGCAGTTGGGCATATACAAGGTGGAAAGCAGCCATGCGCGCGACGACAAAAACCTACTCCATTCAGCGCTTGAGGGGGCGTTGGAAAAGGCTGATGTTGTCCTTTTGGTCGGCGGCGTCAGCGTTGGTGATTACGATTATGTGGTGGATGTTGCCAAAGGCTGTGGTGTTAAACAACATTTTCATCGTATCCGTCAAAAACCGGGTAAACCTTTGTTTTTTGGTACACATGAGCAGAAACTGGTTTTTGGCTTACCGGGTAATCCCTCCTCTGCCTTGACCTGCTTTTATCTCTATGTTGCAGCGGCATTGGAGCGTATCATGCAGCTGCCCGAACGCAACCGTTGCATCAAGACACATACCACCCGCACTTATAGCAAAAAACCCGGCTTGACCCATTTCCTCAAGGCGCACTATGATGGGCATGCCGTCGAACCTCTGCATGCACAAGAGTCTTATCGGCTACAATCCTATGCTCAGGCCAACTGTCTGTTGATCCTGGAGGAGGATTCGGATGGCTGCGTCGCAGGCGACGAAGTTTTTATCCATCTTTTAACCTAGGGAACCATGCATTTTGAGCTCTTCTATTTTTTTCTGTTTATTCTCGCTTTCCTTTATGCTGCTGTTGGGCACGGCGGTGCCAGCGGTTATCTGGCCCTAATGGCCCTGTATGGTATTGCACCACAGGAGATGAAACCTACAGCGCTGGTACTTAACCTTTTTGTGTCGCTGACCTCTTTTATACAATATTACAGAGGTCATTATTTTAAACGTAATCTGTTTCTGATGGTGGCTGTTGCTTCTGTGCCTATGGCTTTCATTGGTGGAATGATCACCTTGGAGGATCATCTCTACAAACGTTTACTGGGCCTGCTGCTGCTCTTTCCGATCGTTCGGTTTTTCTTTTTTCGAAGTCCGGCCGAAGATGAATTAAAACCTTACAACAACCTTGGTGCACTGGCAATCGGTGCTGTTGTCGGCTTATTATCCGGTATGATCGGCATTGGTGGCGGGATTATTCTATCTCCCTTTTTGATCCTGCTCAAGTGGACCGACCAAAAACAGACTGCAGCAATCAGTGCTGCATTTATTTTTGTAAATTCATTGTCGGGACTTGGTGGTATGCTCATACAGGGTATCTCATTCAATGCGCATATGTGGACTTATGTCGCTGTGGCATTCATTGGAGGCTTATTGGGCGCATATCTGGGGTCAAAAAAATTAAATCAAGATGTATTAAAATATGTGCTCGCTACCGTGCTTTTGGTGGCAGCCTATAAATTATTGTTTACAACAGCTTAATTCATGGTATGAAAATAACGTTTGCAACCCTCATTTTATCCTTTTTGTGTATTGTACTGTATGCGCAACAACCTTCAGGTATCGTTGTTACCGTTTTGGGAAAGCAACAGGCCAGCATGAGCCTGGATCAGATCAAGCAACTTCCCGGACATACGGTGGATAGTCTCCGGATTTATAACCATACTGGGGCTTATCGTTCTACGCTTAAAAATATCCAGGGAGGTCTGCTCAAAGATCTGCTGAAGGATATTCCTTTTGGAGCCGAATCACCAAAGGTACTCAGTGAATACTACCTGGTCTGTGAGGCCACTGATGGCTATAAGGTTGTATTTTCATGGAACGAGTTGTTCAATACGGCAATTGGTAACCAGGCCTTACTGGTAACCAATATTGAACAGGCCAGCAATGGTAAAGAAAAAGATCCTTTTGCGCTGCTTTCGACCGCAGACCTTGCCACGGGCAGACGCTATGTAAAAGGCTTACGTAATATACACATTAGACGTATCGGGCAATGAAAGTACAGGTAAAGACATTTGGAGCTTTGACAGACATTCTGGAGAAGGAATTTTATACCACAGCAGCTGATACCGAAGAGCTCCTGACGGTATTATCAAGTCAGCATACAGCACTTAGCCATCGTAAGCTGCTGATTGCTGTCAATAATACAATTATCAATAAACCTGTCGTATTGCAGGAAAATGACGTCGTGGCTTTGATGCCACCCTATTCAGGAGGATAAATATGCGGAATGAGCGTTATGCAAGGCATTATGTGCTACAGGGTTTTGGTGAAGTGGGCCAACAAAAATTACAGGCAGCACGTCTGCTTGTCGTAGGTGCTGGAGGACTGGGCTGCCCGGTCCTACAATACCTCACCGCTGCCGGAGTCGGTCACATCGGTATTATAGATGATGACCGGATTGACCTGAGCAATCTGCATCGGCAGGTGTTATACGATACGGCTGATATTGGTCAGGCCAAAGCTGAGGTCGCTGCCCGTAAACTGCGGCTGCAGAACCCTGATATCGAAATTACGTATTGGGTGGAGCAACTGAAGTCTACAAATGCTGCTGAACTGCTTCAGTCATACGATGTCATCTTGGATTGCACAGATAATTTCGCGGCGCGTTACTTATTGTGCGATGCCTGCCATCTCCTCGATAAACCATTGATTTTTGGCGCTATCTATCAATATGAAGGTCAGCTCGCTGTATTCAATGTAGCCGATGATCAGGGTATTAAGACAAGCTACCGGCATTTATTCCCACAACCTCCAAGTCCATTAGAAGCACCAGACTGCAATGCAGCCGGTGTTCTGGGTGTGCTACCCGGTATGATAGGAATTTTACAAGCAACAGAAGCCATCAAATTATTGACTGGTATTGGTGTTGTATTGATGAATAAGTTGATGACTGTCAATTTACTCGATCATAGTACTTTTACTTTTGATGTGCCTCCCGCGACCCCCGAAAGCAGCAGCTATCCCCAAACATTGGAGGCATTAAAAGATTTCGATTATATCAATTCTTGTGCTTCGGCAATTGGACAGATACAGGTCATCACTGCTGCGGAACTTATTACGCATTGGCATGCTACAGATATGTTGCTTGTCGACGTACGGGAGATCGACGAATTGCCACGGCTTCCTGTGCCCCATCTTTCCATTCCGCTCGCCACATTGCCAGTGCAGTTGGAACAAATCAATAGCGCACGCGTTATCTTTATCTGTCAGAGTGGCAAACGAAGTTTGACGGCGGCACAGTATTTCCATGAGCAGGTAAACAGCAACCAACAGATTTTTCATGTGGATGGTGGCATGATGGCCTTAAAAAACTATTTAAATGACTAAACAAAAAAAGGATATATTTATTCAGGGGCCCATTGCTCCTGAACAGATTGCATCAACTATTGTAATGCATGGCAGTAAATCCGAAATAGGTGCCCATAGTATCTTTCTGGGACAGATCCGGGCCGATCAGGTGGAAGGAAAGACTGTTCGGTCTATTGACTACAGCATCAACCGGGAACTGGCCTTGGCAAAGATGTCGGAGATCCATGAAGCAGTTTTCGACAAATACTCCTTGACCTGTATGCATGTCTATCACAGTGAGGGGCTCGTTCAGGTCGGTGAAATCTGCTTTTTTGTTTTTACTTCTTCAGCACATCGGCAGGCAGCTATGGATGCCTGTGGGGAGCTTGTAGAACGTATTAAAAAAGAAATGCCCATCTGGGGCAAAGAAATATTTGAAGACGATACCCATCAATGGAAAACTAACACATAACATGGTCGATATTACACATAAAAGTGCCACCCTACGGAAGGCTATTGCAGAGGCTACGGTAAATGTTTCATCCGAAAATACCATCAGGCTGATCGAGCAAAGGCAGATTCCTAAAGGTGATATATTTGAATTTGCACGTGCTTCAGCGCTACTCGCCATAAAAAAAACGGGCGATATGATTCCAGACTGCCATCCTTTACCAGTCGAGTATGCCGCCATTCGCTATTCCTTAGCAGGATTACAGATTAGTATTGAGGTCGAGGTACATACGATTTATAAAACTGGTGTGGAAGTCGAGGCCATGCACGGTGCTTCGGTCGCCGCCTTGGTCATCTATGATATGCTAAAACCTGTGGACAAACAAGTGGAAATCGGCGGTATCCGCTTGCTGGAGAAACGTGGTGGTAAGAGTAATGAATCCCTTCCCTGGGTTGGACAGCTCAAAGCCGCAGTCGTAGTCTGTAGCGATTCGGTTGCTAAGGGCCACAAGCAAGATGTTTCGGGGAAGCTCCTTTTTGAACTTCTTGAACAACAAGGTTTACGTGATATCGCCTATGCAGTGGTTGCTGATGAGCCTGCTGCAATACGAGAGCGTGTGGAACACTATCAGCAAACAGGAATAGACCTCCTGGTTTTTACGGGCGGGACAGGTCTCTCCGATCGCGATATTACGCCCGATACCGTGGCCCCTTATATAACCAGGCATATACCCGGTATTATGGAGACGGCACGACAGTATGGACAACAACGTGTCAAGACGGCCATGCTCTCCAGAGGCATTTCGGGCTTTGCCGACCGTATGTTGATACTCACACTGCCTGGATCGCCCAACGGTGTACGCGAGAGCATTGAAGCATTATTTCCGCAGGTTCTTCATGTTTTTCAGGTCCGGGAAAATACAGGACATTAGTCCGTATTTCTCAGTTTTTGAACGAGCTGTTTAACCCGTTCGATCGTTTGGTAGATTTCCGCTTCATGGCTTAGTCGGCCTAGGCTAAAGCGAATAGAAGACAGTGCGTCGAGATCTGGGAGCCCCATCGCTTTGAGCACATGTGAGGGACGTGAAGTTACCGCCGTACAAGCCGAACCACTGGACACAGAGATTGTCCCTAGCCGCATGATAAGTTGTTCGGAAAGCACACCGGGAAAACAAATATTTGTCGTATTATAAAGTCTATTGATAGGACTACCATTTCGGAACGCCCCATCGATAGACAGTAGTTCGGTCTCTAGCAGATCTCTTAACGTACCTATTCGCTGCTGCTCCTGCTCCAATTCACTTAGGGCAATGCGTAGGGCTGCAGCCATTCCGATAATCCCCGTCGTGTTGACTGTACCACCACGCCATCCCTGTTGCTGCCCACCACCCTGTATTAGCGGCAGTAGCTCTTTTTTTGCATGATCGGCAATATAAAGCCCCCCGATTCCCTTTGGACCATAAAATTTATGTGCCGAAAATGCCAGTAAATCAACAGCTAGCTCCTGGAGGTTAACAGGCATTTTGCCGACTGCCTGGGTTGCATCACATAAGACCAATGCATTGTGCTGATGGACAATTTCGGTGATTTCCTTTACTGGAAGTATAATACCCGTTTCGTTATTCGCTAGCATGCAGCAGACCAGTACGGTATCTTCGCGGATGGTTTCCGCCAGCAAAGTTAGATCAGGCATCCCCAATTCATCTACAGTAAGATAAGAGATCTCAAATCCCATCCGCTCCATAAAAGCGCAAGTTTCCAATACAGCTTTATGCTCGACGGCAATACTGATGATATGTTTCCGCGGAGAAAATTGTAGTCCCCGGATCGCCAGATTGATTGCTTCAGTAGCACCCGAAGTATAGATGATATTTTTTGTCTGCGTACCCAATGCGCTTGCTATTTCCTCAGTTGCCTGTTCGATGGTATCCTGTACGGTCATACCAAACAGATGTGCACTACTCGGATTGGCGTAATTGATCCCGAAAAATGGAAGCATTTCATGCAGTACACGTTCGTCAATGGGGGTTGTTGCGTTATAATCGAGGTAGATAAAATTTGAATTGCTATAGTCCATGTAATCCCTTGTTTTTTTAATTTCTCCTGTTATACAGCTATAAATGTAACATGCCAAAATTGAGTAACAGTAAAGAAATCCAATGATATACAAATGTAAGTATTCACATCCAAAGCTTCTCACCTGATTTATTTAGCTTGCAAGCAGGTACAACAATTCAGCATCGGTATGCCACGGCAGGAACTTGTTATTCCGCCGTATATCTATACTCGTTTGGAGCTCATGGATGGCGATATGCATTTGCAGTAGGAAAATAACGATATTTTGATCAAGATTCAGATCCCATTTAAAGCAAGATAAATAGGTCGAATAGTGTATTTTCTTGAACAAGAAAAATTATCGCATAAAAAGGGCCTTAATGCTTTGTAAAGGCTATAATTGAATTTATTCTAAAAATAAAAAAGTAAAACCTATTATATATCAATATTTTATACCTATACTTGTAACATAATCAGGCTCCGCCTTTGCTTTTCTGAAATCGTCAGGTATCCCTTTCCGCTCAGTTTTTGCATTTCCAGAAGCTAATTTTGTTGTCAAAATAATAGGTGAAGTACCTTTTTTGAACTTGCATAAACCCAAGCCCATTAAAATACAAAACATCATTTCTTGCGAACAAATGGATTTATCATTGCAGGGATAGCAGTATCTTTTCGATGGGTTTAATAATGAATAATTTAATACTAATATATAATACAATGCAAGAAGGAACAGTAAAATTCTTTAATCAGACAAAAGGTTTCGGTTTTATTACACCAGCTGATGGTGGTGAAGACATTTTCGTACATGTTACCGGTCTAATCAATGAAGTACGCGAAAATGATAGCGTAACATTTGATTTGGAAAACGGAAAAAAAGGCGTTAACGCAACTAATGTACGTATCGCTTAATTAAGTAGAATACTCAATCTCGAAGTTGCATGGCGCATCTTCTAAGAAAGTGTAACAGATATCTGTTGCACTTTTTTTTGTTCCTCCCCTTATCAATTAATCGAGTGTTCCTTAGCTCCTTTTAAGCTGTCCATCAAATCAGTAATTTACGAAATTCTAACGAATCTCCTTCGGAGGTCCATCGCGGATACCAGATCTCTTTTATTGACCAGAAAAATACGAAAGCTCAATTAGCTTTGCTGCTAGGTTTATCTTGATCATTTCATTAGTTTTGGTAGCGTTTCCCCGTCAGGAAAACGCTTTTTTAATGATCAATATAGTCCATTGGATGTTGAAAGAAGCCCGAAAAAACAAAAAGGCAATGTCGTCCTGATTATTCTTGCTTTGCCGTTTTATTACTGTCAAACTTGTAAGTTCCGAAAGGATAGACTGCCTGTTTGTCGTCCAACAAGGTAAGCTCCGCCATAAAATCACCATTCGTCACATATTTGCCGATTTTAAAATGATACGTTTTAATTTGCTGTAATGAGGTAATATCGAATGCTGACTCATTGGAATTTCTGACAGAACAGATTGCATATAGTGAAAACTGTACTTCTTTTCCACCTATTGAAACTCGACTACGTCCAAAAGCGTCCTTTGGTTCAGAGAAAACAATAGAAACTTCGTTTTTTCTGCCAACTCGGTAAATTCCATTTGTCCTCATGGTATTAAGACCAATGCTTGGAGAATACCGGGAGTATGTCATTTGAATACTGTCTTTGTCCAAAAAATGTAAATAGACATCATCGGAAAAGATAATCCCGCCACGTTTATTCATTACACGGCTTTTACCGACATGCCATACTTTCCCGTTCAGATCTGAACTGTTTACAAACTCATTTGTATGTGGCCTATTTTGTCCATTACAGCTAATAAAAGGAAAAATTGCAAGCAATATTAAGCATTTTTTCATACCTACATAATTTGATTTTTCATGCTACTATTATGGTCTTATTTTAAACAAAAAGGCTATAATTACAATGACTAAAAATAGGATGCAATACACAAACAATATATTGTACAGCCATGATCCCTGTGGATAGAAATTATCGTTAGCTAGAAAAAACTTTTGCTGTTCTGGATCGTTAGGATTATAAAACAATAAGTATTCTTTAGCTACATTTTTTTTGGTTGCTCTGTCTAACAATTCAATCCGCATTTCTTCAAAACGTCGCTGACCGATAATTGGAAAAAAGGAATACAACTTTTCTACCTTATCCATTTTTTTTGAATACGAATGTTTGCTGGCAGTAAACTGGTATTCCAAATCGAGATACGCGTATTTTGTCTTCCCGCGTTGAATGTTACAGGCAAGGTTTCGGATGGAAGGTGTTACCGCGATCCAGTTCGGATGCGTGACCATAAACTCTTTCCGCTCCAAATGCGGACTTACGGAAAAGACGGAAACCAGTACAACATAAACACCGACCAATAAAACGACAAAGGTGGTAAGCTTGCTCATTTGCATTGTTACACGTTTTCCGTTGACATCATATCGAACCCTCTTGCTACCATTTGGATTGCTTAATTTGCTGGCAATTATTTTTGTCAATGGAAAATAGAGCACGGAAGAACATATCAAGGCATAGAGCAGATAACGGTAACTGTTGAATACAAAAACGAACACAACGATGAAGGTGGCAACCACTAACCATTGAATGCATATCCAAATTATTTTCATCTATATAAATTTTCGAAATAAAAATAAGCGATTCGACAATATCCATGACCTCCTGTTTAAAATCCGTGAACAGAAAATTACGATTCGTTGAACAATTGCAAAGAAACGTTTTCCCATGTCGTTCCCGCCCCCTTGAATCGCTAACACTTATATCATGGTTTCTACTACCATTTTCTCCATACCTACATCTACAATACTGTGTTTCAGCATTCGGTTGTTGGACGATAGATAAATAATATAGATAACGCTAGCCTGATATTTATGCGAATTCATCTCTCTTGTTTAGAATTATTACTAATAATACTGTACTTTTGTCCCATTATCATACTTTATCGAAAACAATGGCAAATAAGACGACCAAAAAAACAGTCTAAAAAGGGTATTTCAACAACTACATCTCTATATCGGATTGTTTTTTGGTCTCATTTTTTTGACCGTTTGTGTTACAGGTATGCTACTGAGTTTTGAGAAGGAACTGACGCCTTTGCTATGGCCTAAAGAACAGCGGGTTGTTGTCCTAGAAAATCGTCTACCTCTTGATGCGGTTGTATCAGAGGCAAGAAATATTTTTCCGAATAAAAGGCTTTTTCGTATAGAAATCTTCGCTGATCCCTCAAGGAGTTATCGGGTTCAATATGGCTCAAAAAAAGAAAAATATTGGTATGCCTATATCAACCCTTATACGGGTGAGGTCTTGTCTAAAGGAGCACAGGCGGAGCGTTTTTTTCAAAAAGTATTGGACATCCATCGCTTTCTTTTGATCGACAAAATTGGAGCTACCATTACGGGGATTTCGGCCATTGCGACCCTATTTCTTGCGATAAGCGGGATTTATCTATGGTGGCCCAAAAATAAACTTCTGCTCAAGCAACGTTTTAAAATTAACATGTCAGCTTCTACCAAAAGAAAAGTATGGGATTTTCACGCTGTGGGAGGATTCTATGCGGCATTGTTCCTCCTTATTTTTACCCTAACAGGTTTAACCTGGAGCTTTGACTGGTACAATAAGCAGTTTTTTAGACTATTTGGTGCAGGTGTCAAGACGATAAAAGAAAAAGTAAAAAATCCAACATTGGAAATTCCTGTTGGCTTTTCGCCGCTTGAGGCAATGTATCAGCAGATTAACAACCTTTATCCTAATCCTGGAAATATACTAATGACATTTCCGGATCAAGGAAATCTAGCTTTTTCATTGACAAAAGAATCATTTGCTGGCGCACTGTTGCAGATCAATCAGGCTTATTTCGACAGTAGATCTGGTAAGCTCATTAAAAACAAACCCATGAACAAGTTGCCTTTGGCCGAGCAAATGCGAAAGATGGTCAAGCCCATTCACGTTGGTTCCGTATTTGGCCTTCCTTCAAAAATTGTTGTGTTTTTAGCGGTTTGCCTAGCGGCCAGCCTCCCCATAACCGGTCTGTGGATATGGCTCAACAAGAGCAGTAAAAAGACGACTCCCAGAAAAAAGCGTAGACCTAGAGGTCAAGCTGTACCCCTAAATTTGCCATAGTGCCAGCTCCCTTGATGTAATAGCGCCCCTCATTGGTTGCACCACGTACTTCGGCATGGATGGGATAATAATCGGCATTGAATAAATTGTTGATGGAGAATAAAAAGGTAAATTTCTGATATTTGTATCGCGTTTGGAAATCAACAAGATTATAACCGGAAATCGGGTATTTTCCATAATTATATTCTGAAGTAGGAAATACGTCCCGCCCACCCAAATGAAGGTATTGCAAATACACATTCCATTGATCCGTTAACTTGAAATCGGCATTTAGATTAATCTTGAACGGAGAAATAATGGAGTTGTCTAATTTATCTTTGTAGCTGCCTTCATTTTTCAGATCTTGACGTCCATCCATATAGCCAAGCACAGTACCCAATGATAGCCATCCAACGGGTTTTACGTTTCCGACAAACTCAATACCATAAATGCGTTGTGGTACTTGGCTCAGTTCGTAATTGCCTGGCGTAGAAGTCTCCGCGAAAGTGGTCCCTTTCTTAGACGTACTATAATACCCTGTCACCTGGTAGTCCCATATATCCATCTTGCCATTTACACCCAATTCGAAATTATTGACCACAACAGGCTTAGGATCAATTTGGCTCAATGGCACACCATTGCGCAGAATAAGTCCGACATCGCCGATAGAATATCCTTGTGAAAAGGAAGCAAAAGGTTGCGCGTAACTATACTTATTGTACCGCGTAGCGATATTAAATACAAAGGCATCTGAATTATTATTTTCGCCAGCAGTTAGTTTGCCATTTTTGATCAGATCCCCCACCTTAAAGCGGATATTTTCATAGCGCACCCCGCCTTTTAGAATCCAATCAGCACCGATGTTCAATTTACTCTGCAAGTAAAACGCGATATTGTTCATATTCATATCTGGTGTAACCAGATCATCTTTCATGGTTTTCTGTACGGTATGATCCTTCAGAAAATCGGCTCCGTAGATCAGAGACATGCTGGTCGATGCACCCAGCTGAAAAGGTGTATTAAAATTTAACCTTGCTCCTTTGTGGTCAGAATAATTTTGGTTGTAAGTTTCAAAGACCGTATTCATATCCTCATAGTACAAGCTCAAATTTGCTGCCGTCTTTCCATATTGACCATCGTACTTTAAATGAAATGCTTTATTATAAGGGGTGCCACCGTTAATGATGGTATCAGAAGGGATGCCAATAGCAGGAGATTTGCCGAAATCGCCCTTGGTACCGACATATTTACTGTCCTGTAAACTACGATAATAATTACCCATAAATTCAACATGATGGTCAGGGGCTATTTGATATCCAATTTTGGCGAGGACATTATAAGAGTCTGTCTCACCCAGTCCATAGAATGGACTGGCAACAGCCCCATCGGAGTTCCGAACCACACCGGTACGCCCAGCTTTACCCTGAATAACATAATCCCATTTGTCTAACTGCCCTGAAAATACCTGAGCGATGTTGTACGCATAAGTTTCGCTCGGCTTTACCAGATTCAATGAATTATTGAGATAGGTTGACGAACTCAGTTTTTTACCTTTCTGCGGTTTTTTGGTAATGTAGTTTATCACACCTCCCGCGGCTCCGTTACCATACATCGCAGTAGCACCATTAATAACCTCGATGTGATCGATTGCACTGGCATCGATCGTCCGCAAGTCGCGCCCACCGTTGCGTAAAGGAGTAGACTGTGGAATACCGTCAATCAATACCAAAAAATTGCGCCCACGAATTTTTGCTATAAAGTTATTTTGGCTTTCTTCACTGGGTGAAATGCTGGGTACCTTCTGCATCAAGATGGATGGTAGATTATCGTTGATCTGTCGTTGCTGATCGAGCGCCTTACCACCGATATAGGTGATCGATGAGGGTACCTCATCAATATGTTCCGCTAATCGACTTGCTGTCACCACAACCTCATCCAAACTCTGTTGTTCAGCGGTCAATATAATGGGCTCTAAATCAAGTTTCCCTTCGCGCAATTCAATATCTTGAGATAGCTTGCCAAACCCCACGGAGCTTAATGTCAAATGGTATCTACCATAATCAATATCGGCTAATCTGAAGTAACCATCTTTGTCAGACTTGGTGCTCTTTGCCCCATGTAGCTGAACATGCACATTTGACAAAGGAATACCTTGTGCATTGACCACCCGACCTGAGATCGAACCCTTTTGTTGTGTATTGAGAACCGAATTGTATAAAGGGATTATGCTGCTAATTGCTGACCCTGCGGAGACTAATGGGTATAACGAAAAAGAACAAGATAATAACGCGACTGTGAGCTTAGATGGATTAACTTTCATTTCTTGTAGCGGTCTGATAGATGATTATGGTACCGAATAAATTCAAAATAATAACCTCCCAAAGATATCATTATTTTGAATAAATCTAAATAGAGGTGCAAGAAAAATAATGATAAGCTATCCATTATTCTACACGCAGCAGAGACAACACGGTTGTCCCTGCTGCGTGCTTAACCTTTGTGCAAATCCCCCACTGTGTAACCTGAAAGCTACTTTGAATTGCATTAAGCTTGGTATAGAGTGTTGTTAATAAGGGAGATGTTGTATCTAGCTTAAAGTAGTTTATCAAAACAGACTGCAGCTCTTCTTCGCTCGTAATTTGACTACTTTTCTTGTCGCCATCATTATTACGGATAGTGACCAGCTTATGGAAAATATCCGCTGTATCTATTGCTTGGACAATGCCCGTAAATAAATCTATATTTTCAAAGGAACATGCTTTGGATGCGCCTGCGTAAGCTTTTTCAAAATTTCCAGATCTCCAGAAACAGCTTCCGACAGCGCTATTCGCTCCAGATAGCTTTTAATGTTGAGCCTTTCATTGTTTAAAAAACTAAATCTCTATTCTCATTTCCAATAAATTGGGCTTAAACCCTGCTTTGCTATATGCTTTTTTTGCACTTTCATTCTGATCATAAACCTGAAGCCTGACTTCAGAAATCTTTCGTTCCTTTGCCCAGCTTGTTAATGCCTCCAGAATCAATTTATTAATACCCTGACCACGATATTCAGGCCTGACATACATAAATCCCAAATGGACATATTTCGCATACTTTTGATAAGGTTTGGCGTCGACTATTTTGGCATAGCCCGATCCGACGATCTGATCGCCGGTTGCAGCAACCAGTACCTCTGCTTCCGTTGATTTTATTAATTCCAGCAGATCATAATAATGAAATTTTCCATCCTTTAAGGTTTCGTCATAGGGGCGCTCGGCTGCAACAATGCCCTGTTCAAATTCCAGTAATACATCGATTTCATTCTCCTGTGCTTGTCTGATTTTTAGTTCCATTTCTAAGAGCTGTATTTGTACTAAAGTGTAATTATATCTGTTCAAATTTGGGGTAATAAGCGGTTAATGCAATATACAAAAATTGGTGGTTCAAGAATCGGTTCAAATGTCAAGCCGTTGTAAATTGCCGCAAAAGTGCAGAACTTGTTACAGAATTAAATAGCACAATCGATTGCGTTTAATTTCTTTTCGTAGCATGTAAGTTTTTTGATAAATTAATAGTAAACAATTAAAGATAAA